>JANTFG010000040.1 GCA_024763555.1 Thermoanaerobaculales bacterium | reverse complement strand
ATAAAATCCTCCCCCAGAGCCCAGCTCACTGGTATCGCCGGCACAGACTGACCGAAACTGCCGCCGACCTCATCCATATTGAAGATTCGCGCCCGGGCAAAGAGGGGGGCGGAAGCCACAATATCCAGGGAACCCGTTGCCTCCTCGATCTGAAAAAGGTCCAGAAGAATATCATCGATACCCCGACCGCTTCGAGCCGGCAGACGGATCTGTGCGGAGGCCGCCGGCTGGGTATTATCAACCCCGGAGGCATTGAAATACAGCGCTACCTGTGTCTCGCTTTCAGAGGTATTGAGAAGTTCCAGCGAAGACTGCCATCTCGTTCCCTCGGCGCCACGGGTTCTGGCCACGACCGGCAGGACAAGGTTGGTCGAGGCCTGAGAGGGCGAGTCGAAGACCTTCGATCCCGCCGCAAAGACCGCCGGAACGCCCGTCTCCTCGCGGAATGCCGAGGAGAGACTTCCTCCCGCATCCCCATCGGCGACCAAGGCAACGCCGGTCTCCATTCGGTCGACGCAGTTGGTGTCCGGACAATAACAGCCGATGAGATCTCCCCGTGAAACGGGAATCCTACAGCTGAAGGTTGCGGTCTCAGCCGAAGGAAGGGTGACCAGCGGAGAGGTCCCGACCAGGACCAGCCGTTCTCCTTCGAGCCGAAAGACCTTGAGCATCATCCGGCCGCCATGGCTCGAATAGGCCTGAAAACAGCGCAGTTCCCCGCTCCTGCTGACACGATGATCTCCGTCGAGGATGGTGCTTCCGGCCGCCATCATTATGCCCGGTCCGGGCACGACGCCGGCCTCCTGGGAAAAAACCAGAGCCGGCATCAAGACCAGCAGAATCACCAGGAAGTTTCTGAGGCGGGACTTGGGTCGCAACACATTCTGAAGCTCCTGCATCGACCGAGTGTAGAGCTGCACCCTGGAGTCGGTCAACTCGGGGAGCATCATGGGGCGTCCGGCACCAAGCCAAGGCTTGCCGCCGCATCGAGAACATGCCCGACGTCGATGTCGCCTGATAGTGAGCCCTGCCTGAGGGCGTCCGAAACCTGTTCCGGGTTCAGGCCGGGATTGGCGGATCGCAGGAGGGCCACTGTTCCCGAGACCAGAGGCGCCGCCATTGAAGTCCCGCCCCAGGTTCCGAAACCGGCATCCATTCCCGCGCTGTAGAGATCGACTCCCGGCGCCCCCAGACTGACGTCTTCGCCCCGGTTCGAGAAGTCGGCGACCTCCCCAAGCCCGTCAAGTGCCGCCACGGCCAGCACCCGATTGTCCACCGCCGGGAAGGGAAGCTCGGTCGATGCGGAATTTCCGGCCCCGGCGACCAGAACGATTCCCCTTTGCGAAGCCTCCATGAGAATCCGATCCAACACTCGAGAGCGATCGGGATAGGCAAAAGACATATTGATGACGTCCACACCCCGATCCATCGCCAGAAGAACGGCCTCGCAGATGGCAAAGGTCGTCCCGCGCCCGTCATCATTCAGGACGCGATAGGGCAAAATGCTGGTGGAGGGCGCCGCAAGCAGGATCAGCCCCGCCACAAAACTCCCGTGTCCGGCCGCCTCGTCAATCTCGGCATCCCCGTCCTCGTCGATCCCATCGGCGGTCTCCCAGGGCTCGGCATCCCCATCGACAAAATCCCATCCACCCGGTGCGATCCGTCCACGCATCAGTGGATGCAGGGGGTCAAGCCCGGTATCAAGCACCGCGACCAGAGTTCCTTCTCCGTGATTCCTCTGATGGGCCTCGGCGAGTTTCGCCTGGACCACCGCACTCTGGTCATTGAATTTGTCGCTCGTCGGACTCCGGTCGATCGCGATGGCCCTGCGTCTGATACCTTCGGGATCACTCTCAGGATCCGTGAAGTTCCGATTCGGCTCGACGATCTCGACATCCTCGTCGTCCAGCAGTTCCTGAAGACCATCCATCCCGATAGGATTCTCCCACTGAAAGAGGAAGACCAGGAGTCCGGGCAGCGAACCCCTGACGACAGCGCCGTGCCGGGCTGCGACAGCTGGGACCGAGGCCCCCTCCCTGAGTACAACCAGGGACTCCGAGAAGGGTCCGTCCTCGAATCCGAGGCTCCCGACATCATTGGGCTGGAGCGTCAGCACGGCGGAGAGAACCAGGGCGGATCCGTCGAGGAGATCAACGGCATCAGCTTCGATCAGCATCCCGACCGAGATCTCCGCGAAAGCGGCGGCATCGCCGTCAAAGGTCGAATATTCATCGAAGAGGAGTCTTGTACCGTCGAGAAGGATGACACTGGATTCCGCTGAATCGATCTCACGGATCTCTCCGGAGAAGGCCTCGAAACCGGCGCCGAAGTCACCAATTTCCTCCACCCAGACGGCCCTCACCAGACTTCCCCCGTCCATGCTGATCTGACAGCGCACGGGCATGCCGAGAGAAAGATCGGCGTATCCTTCCAGTTCCTTCCTCCAGAGGGTCTCCTCCGTTACTTCGATCGTCCACGTCTCATCGACAACGAAGCACTGGGGCGAACACAAGCCGGTGACGACACCCTGGATTGTCGTCAGCAATCCTCCACCGCCGCCATCGCCCCCTCCATCATCCTCGACGGAAACCGTCTCCGCCAGGACCCGATGGGGATTTTGAGGATCCATCCCGATCCTGCCGGAGACCGCCACCGTGTCCCCGATGCTCAACCCACCGAGATTGGAGATCCCGGAAAAGGACGTTGAGGCATCAACCCTGACCTCAAATCCATTGGAGGTACTGAAGCTCTGATTCCAGGTCGAGACGCTGCTGACCTGCGACACAAACTCCACAGGAGTGCCGGGGCGCTGGAGAATCTCAAGGCTTCGGACATCGAGTATCGTGGAATCGTCGGTCGTCGTGGCTTCGATCCACAATTCGTCGCCCACAAGGAGATCGGTGATGTGGTCGAAATTGACAAAACGGGCGTCCGCCGGAACATTCAAACGGGTGCCGTCGAGGAGGTCAATCCGATCCGGAGGTACGATGCCTGCAACCCATCCCTCCCGGGAGATGCTCTGCCCCCCGCCGGAGGAATTCAGAACGACGCGGATAGCCTGGAAATCCCAGTTGGAATTCCAGTCGCCGTCAGGATTCCAGAAACCTTCGATTTCCAACCCATCTCCGACCTGCAGATCCTCGATTCCGTTCAGACCATCCCACTCGGTCTCCGGGCTGATCCGGATCCGCGTCCCGTCGTCGAGGACGAATCGGTCCACTGAGGCAAGGTAGGCCAGCTGCCCCGAGATCGTCTCGATCGCGGGCGCCGTCTCCACGAGATATACCCAGGAAGCCAGCAGGCGACTCCCGTCGAGAGTTCCCATGGCTTCGACGAGATCTCCGGCCTGCAGCTCTGAAATCGCATCAAATCCCAGCATCTGGGTCTCAGTATTGGTATCAACCCACAGGCCCGAGTCCAGCGCAAAGCTCGAAGCATCAAGGATCGCTGCGACTTCACCCGAGACCCATTGCTCATTTCCTCCCGGATCCGTCAGAAGCTCCACCTGCGCCGCGAGAAAAACATCTCCCTGGAAGACCCCCTCCACCCTGACCGAGTCGCCGGATACCAGCTGAGAAAGGCCTGAGATGCCGACAAAGACCGTGCGGTCGTCCGTCTGCACCAGCGTTCCATCCTCGAAATCAAATGAAAGCGTGGACATCGAGATATTAAGAACGATCCCCTCGATGCTCGTCATCCCACCGGAATCGACTTCGATACTCCAGGCAAGGAAGACATCATTCCACCAGGCGCCGATGAGATCGACCGCCTGGCCCGGCAGGAGTTCGTCAACCGAATCAATCCCCACCAGATCGGTCCTGAGATCGATCCTGACCTCGGTCGAATCCGAGAGTAAGAGTCGTGTCCCGCTGAGAACCTGGCCGACGACTGCCGAAAAAGTGTCTTCAAAGGCCCACTCCAGCAGCGTGACGGATGATGCTGGATCCATCCTCGACCCGCTCCATTCAACCCGCACACGATCACCGGCCAGCAGGTCTCCCGGGCCGCTGAGACCGTTCCAGAAGGTGGAACCATCCAGGAGAACCAGCGTTCCATCCTCCAGCCGGAAAGCGCCAGCACTTTCAAAACCGAGAATCAAACCCTCGGAAACAAGACTCCCACCGCCGCCGTTCCCGCTCTTCCTGACCAGTGCAGCAAGAACCGCACCCCACTGCCACTCGCCCTCGACATGAACCTGATCTCCCGGCATCAGTTCAGGGACGCCCATCATATTCTCGAAAACCGTCTCGTCATCCGTAGTAACGGTATCGCCGTCGGTCGTCGAAAAACTCGTTTCATCCAGGACTTCTTCGACGGTGACGTCAAGACTCAGGCCGGACCCTGGTCCGTCAAGCACACGAATATTCGTCGCATACAGCACATTCCAGCTCATGTTTCCGGTCACCTCGACCTGGTCCCCCTGACGAAGTCCATCGAAGCCGGACACATTTTCGTATACGGTGTATTCGTCGCAGTCAACGCTCGTCATGGAATCGAGGACGAAGTTCAGGCCATCCCCGAAGGCCGTGATCGTCCCGGTGAGCTGCATTTCATTCTTGGCCCCGGGCCGCGCACCTTCGCCCCCCTGCCGACTCGTCATTGCCCCAAGATGAGTCCCGACCGCAAGCAGAGTCAGAAAAAAGAGAGTTTCGAGCTTTTTCATCATGCGACTTTCCCCCAGGGACGCGCGTTTCCGTACAGTTGAAGTCCGGCCCAGAGTGCCGGGTGCGGATGTTCTCTCCGCAGTTTTCTCAGGGTGCTCCGGAGGGCGAGACCGGGACCGGAGACGAAGACCTCGTCGTAGAAGATGCGGGCGGCCTTCCGGGCGATTCGATCATCCAGCACACCGGGCGCAACAAGCGCCGTCGAGACACCACCCGCAAGCAGTGCCCGGATGACGCCCATGGTCTCTTCGCCGGGCCGCACTTCGACCTCTCCGGAGGCACAGACTCCGCAGCTCATCATACGCGCCTTCGGGGGTTGACGGAGAAGGTCCGCCGCCGTCAGCCAACCGTCGCTTAGGCGGAAGCCCGAACTTGCGGCTGCACTTGCGTGGAAGGCCCCATGAGACGCAATATGAACGGCGTCGCACTCGGCCAGCATCTCCTGGATTTCCTGAACGCCGGCCGCCGGGGATTTCCGGACTCGCCGGAATGAGCGGGAAATCTCCTCGACCTCCACAGCGATTTCCGGAAGTTCGTCGGTGGCGGCGCCGGCGACGCCGAGATGGCCGGGACGAGGATTGGGGCGTGCGAGGATTCGTGCGAGAATATCGGAACCCGGCACGACTGCCACCGGACAGCGATCGATCAGCGCCTCGCCCTCATACTCCAGGGCAGCCATCGGAATATGGTGGAGGACCCCGTGGGGCGAGATCCAGAGGCGCTGAATCGAGCCGAGCGCCGAAATGGGACCGAGGAGACGATGGCCCAGGCTGGAAAGAACCACTTGGACGGACCTCAGTAGCGGCGCCTCGGCAGCTTCGAGGAACTGCCGGCCATAGGCCACCCTGGAAAGCTGAAATCGAAGTTGATCGACCTCGTGCTCACAGTCCTTTCGGCAGGAGGGGATACGCTGGACTTTCAAAATATTCCGGCTGAGAAGGAAGAGAAAAAGATCCTCGCCGGCGAAAAAGGCCTCGAGGAAGTACTCCCCCTCTTCCAGCAGGCCGGCCAGGGAGGACGGGGGTTTGAGGACTGGTTCATCTGAACGACGCCGGGCGGCTTCGGCCTCCAGACCCTCAAGTTCCCGACTGAGACTGTGAACCCTCCGAGCCAGGGCGCCTCCGCTGAAACGTCCCTGACCGAAACGGCTCTTCTCCAGTGCCGCCAGCATTGACCTCAGTTCCTTCCGGAGGGACTCCCACCTCCGGGCGATTTCAGGATCCGAGCCCACGATACTGTCGGAGCCCTCATCGAGGGCCTCGACCAGCCCCCGGGACTTCACCCTGGAAACGGCTTCAAAGGCCAGGCGACGGGAGCGGGCATCTCCCCGCCTGAGATAGAGGGAAACGAGCAGGGCATAATCTTCCGCCAGCATGGCGCCGAAGAGTTCCCGGTCGCGCCTCGAGAAAAGTCTCCCCCGGATGGACTCCGCCGTCTTCAGGAGGGTCTGCAGATGGCGAATTGCCTGTGAAGGATTGGGATCTCTGTCCATCCGGGAGAGGAGTCGATGTGCTCGTATCCGGCTTCCGGGCAGGAGTCGTCGCTTCCGGAGCAACTCCTCAGCTGTCTTCCGAGCCTCGGCAGCATTCCCTTCCCGGAAGGCGGCCTCCGCAGCGGAAATCCGCGCGACATCCGCCGCAACCAGCAGAGAGTTCTTCCTGAGCAGCTTCCAATCCGAATTGAGTTCGGCCGACGTGAAATGAGGCCGGAAAGCCGCCATCCGCACCCGGAACAGGGCCGAGGCTTCCCGTCCCACGTGATCCCGAAGCAATCGGCCGGCCTCAGCGATCTTCTTCTCGAATCCCGGGCTTTCGGCGGCCAGAGCGGCCCGGGCCTCAAGGGCGGCAAAGCGGGCCAGATCATCAAGACGGCCAAGTTTCTCGGCCCGGTCACGCATCCCGGAAGCCATCTCCAGGACCTTCTCAAACTGCCCGGTTTCCAGTTCCAGTTCTCCCCGGGCCAGACGTGCAGCGGCCAGGAGATTTTCATCTCCGCATCGAGTGGCCCGGCTCTCAGCCTCAGTAAAAAACTTCAGAGCCTTCCCCGTTTCTCCCCGGAGTCCGGCGATCTCGGCCAGGCTCAACTTCGGGAGAATGGCCGTCGAAAGACTGCCGGACTCCTCGAAAAGCTCAATGGCTTTCCCGGCGGCCATTTCTGCCTCGCGGAAGGCGCCGCTCTCCATAAAGGCCCCGGCGATGGAGGTCTCGATCAGGGCCCGTCGCAGAAAATCTCCCTCCTCGACCAGACTCCGGGCCTTCAGCCACCAGCTAAGCGCGGCGTCAATCCGATTCCGCGCATCCTCCATGCCACCGAAATTGAGCATGGTCGAGACCATGCGGGGCCGATCTCGGAGCTTCTTGAAAACCTCGAGGGCTCTGAGCCCGCGAGCCCGGGCCGAGCGAAAGTTCCCCCGGCAGACAAAGGCATCGAGCAGAGCGAGATCGACCCGTGCCGCCTCGTGCTCAAAGCCACGGGAACGGAAGATCCGCGAAGCCCTCTTCAGGCGGGGCAGGGCCTCGGCGGTTTTCCCGACAAGGTGAAGGGTGCTGCCGATGATCCATTCCTTCCAGGCGAAATCCACACCCCGGGACGGAAGCATGCTCTCCATTTCGCGATAGAAATTCTGCAGCCGGGAGGGCTGACTCCGCGCAATCTCTTCGGCACGTTGCCGAAGAGACTCCAGATCCTCGGGCGTCACCCGTGCCTGCTTCATCGGGCATCCTCACCGGCCGGCCCCCCGACCCGCGGCAGGTAGACCCGGCAGGACCCGCTCTCGGCCACCAGGGACAAAGAGGAGTCTCGGGGTAAATTCTCGAGAGAAAACTCGCCATACCCGTCGCATTGGGCGATCCGAGCCTCGGCCCCGGGACAGAGAACACGAATCGTCCAGTTTTCCTGTTCCGATTGCAGGCTGACAAGCTGGCCCCGCAACCTCCACGATCCATCTCGGCTCTCCTCGACCCGAAGGTCCAGCTGAAACTGATCATCTCCGTAGAGTCCGGCCTCAGTTGCTGAGAAGGCCGAGCGTACCGCCGGAACCGAGAGGCGCCGGCGGGAAAGCAGGCTGAGAATCCTGGTGGAGAGAGCGGGAGCAGGCTTGGCGACCGTCCTGGCCCAGCTTCGCGCCCAGTGGAGCAGATGCTCCGGCGGGGTCCCCTCACTCCGGCTCGCCTCGATGGCATCGAAGAGCAATTCGTACTCTTCGACCTCCCGCCGGAGTTCGGGGTTGCTCTCAAGCAGTTGGGCCCGGCCGGCTTTCTGCCGGTCCTCCGCCAGCTCGAGGGCCTGATCGGGAATCGCTCGCTTCACCATCACTCAGGAGTCGCCCTTCTCCCCGCCCTGATACAGGCGAAGATAGTATTTCTTGAGTTTTGCCAGACAGCGGGCGCGAATCGGGCCGATCGAGCCCACGGCCAGATCCAGTTCCTCCGAGATCACGCTATAGTCCGGCCTCGGCTCGACGAAAAACAGGAGTTGAAGCAGTCTCCGGCAGCGTCGCTGAAGTTGATCCATTGCCCGATGAAGGAGGAGTCCGCCTTCCCGGCGAAGAAGTTCCTCTTCCTGGGGCAGAGAGTCTTCCGCCTCAGTCTCCCCCTCGGCTTCAAGGGGTCTGCGATGACGACGATTCTCTTCCATCAACCTCCAACTCTGGTGGCGGGTAATGGAGACGATCCAGCCGACGATCCCATCCGGATTCCGCAGTTCTCCGAGACCTTCGACGATGACGACCCAGGCGCGCTGAAAGACCTCCTCGGCCTCCTCGCCCGAAACTCCGCAACGATGGGCGGTGGCCCAGATCAGGCGCGCATAGCGGTCCAGAAACTCCTCCCATGCCCTCTCCTTTCCTTCGAGACATCTGGAGATCAGGCTGAGAAGTTCTTGCCGGGCCATCAGTGCCATTCTAGATCACAATCTCAGATTTGAAAGTGACGCAGATCTCCTATGTTCAGATTTCTCCGCCTGCCGTCAACA
The DNA here is from genome assembly GCA_024763555.1 of Thermoanaerobaculales bacterium. Lineage (GTDB taxonomy): Bacteria > Acidobacteriota > Thermoanaerobaculia > Thermoanaerobaculales > Sulfomarinibacteraceae > JANTFG01. The sequence continues at coordinate 11,263 of JANTFG010000040.1, read as the reverse complement.
CCCATCATGCGCTCCCCTGCCTCTTCCGGGGCCAGTCTCCTCGCCGAGAGCGGGGCCGGAGCACAAGCATCACACCGATGCAGGAGCCGGAGCGGGAGCAGGGGCCGGGGCCGGAACAGGGACAGGAGCGGAAGCCGGAGCAACAATCCGGAGCCGGAGCAGAGGCGGCCGTGGTTCTTTGAGCGGAATACTGGGGCGATGATCGCGGTCTCTGTTTCTGAAGCCGGAGCTTTGAGGCGGTGACCGAAACCGATGTTCTCGTGTGAGTTTCGACGATCTCGAGCTTGACTCTGCCGTCCCAGCCTCGTCTCTCGGGCGTGGAACCCAGCTCCGGATCCGGTTCCTGCTCCGGATTGCCGCTCCTGGCTCCCGCTCCGGTTTGCTGCTCCGGACCTCGGCTCTCCCTACTCCGACTCACCCTCCGGCAGCCTCACGGTCTCAACACCTTCCTCTTCCAGCAGGAGCCTCTTCTCCTGGTAGACCCGGGCGGCATTGATGAAGGATGCGAAAAGCGGATGCGGATCCGTCGGGCGTGAAAGGAACTCCGGGTGGAACTGACAGGCCAGGAACCAGGGATGATCCTCCAGCTCGATAACCTCGACAAAGATCCGATCCGGAGATTTTCCCGAAATCACCAGCCCTCTCTCCTCAAAGAGCGGAACGTATTCCGGGTTGACCTCGAAACGGTGGCGGTGACGCTCCCAGACCTCGTCCGCGCCATAAGCCTCCCAGGCCAGCGAGGAGGGACGGAGACGGCAGGGGTACTTGCCGAGACGCATCGTACCCCCCATCTGATCGACGCCGACCAGTTCCCTCATCTTGTAGATCACCTTATATGGCGGCTGTTTATCAAACTCCGTCGAATGGGCGCCCTCAAGATCACAGACATTGCGCGCGAACTCGATGATGGCCGTCTGCAGGCCCAGGCAGATCCCGAAGAAGGGGATCTTCCGGGCCCGGGCGAACTCGATGGCTCGAATCATCCCTTCGACCCCGCGTTTGCCGAAGCCCCCTGGGATCAGGATCCCGTCAACGTGGAAGAGTTGCTCCGGGAAAGCCGAGCCCTCGAGACCCTCCGCATCAATAAAAACCAGGTTGACCTTGACGTGATTCGCCAGACCGCCGTGAATCAAAGCCTCGTTCAGGCTCTTGTAGGAGTCGGCCAGGTTGACGTACTTGCCGACGATACCGATCGAAACCTCGCCCTCCGGCGAGAGGATGCCGTCGACAACCTCGCTCCATGAGCCGAGATCACGCTTGCCCGCCGGGAGGTTGAGTTTTTCGAGAACGATCTCGTCGAGGCCCTCCGCCGCCAGCCGCAGCGGCACCTGGTAGATGGTCTCCGCATCCAGGGCCGGGATGACGGCTTTCTTCTCGACGTTGCAGAAGAGAGAGATCTTCTCTCGAAGCTCGTCGGGAAGAGGCCGTTCGGTCCGACAGAGCAGGATTTCCGGCTGGATCCCGATCTGGAGCAGCTCTTTGACCGAATGCTGGGTCGGCTTGGACTTCAGCTCATCCGAAGCCTTGATGTAGGGCACCAGAGTCAGGTGGATATTGAGAGCATTTCCGCGGCCCACATCAACCCGGAACTGGCGGATGGCCTCGAGAAAGGGCAGGCTTTCGATATCACCGACCGTTCCGCCGATCTCCACGATGACCATGTCCACCTCACCACCGAGAGCGAGGATATTGGCTTTGATCTCGTCGGTCACATGGGGAATGACCTGAACGGTCTTACCCAGATAATCGCCCCGCCGCTCCTTCTCGATGACCGAGGAGTAGATCTTGCCCGTCGTGAAGTTGTTCTTCTTCCCCATCTTCGTGGAGACGAAACGCTCGTAGTGACCGAGGTCCAGATCGGTCTCCGCGCCATCGTCCGTCACAAAGACCTCACCATGCTGGAAGGGCGACATCGTCCCCGGGTCGACGTTGACGTAGGGGTCGATCTTGAGCATCGTCACCGTGTATCCGTGGGATTCAACGATCGCCGCCAGCGAGGCCGCCGCAATCCCCTTACCCAGGCCGGACACAACACCGCCGGTAACAAAAACATATTTCGTTGCCATCAACTCCTCCTTCACCCGGCGCCTCAACAGCCCGGCCTCTGCTCCTTCATAAGTCTCTCAACCATCCTCAGATCATCCTCGGTATCCACACCGAAAGCCTCGTCCGGCGCATCGAAGACCATGATGTCCATTCCCGCCTCCAGCGCCCGCAGCTGCTCCAGCTTCTCGGCCTCTTCCAGGGAGGATGTCGGCAGAGACACAAAAGATTCCAGAACCTGCCTTCGGTAGGCATAGATTCCCAGGTGCTTGCGGATCATCTTCGGATCAACACTCCCGTCCCGAAAAAAGGGAATTCCCGCCCGGGAAAAATAGAGTGCCCGCCCGTCACTTCGGCGCACCAGCTTGACGACATGAGGGTCCTCGAGCTGCGCGGGCTCCAGCGGACGACAGAGGGTGCCCATCCCGGTCCCGGCACAAGAGATCATCCCCTCAATCAGCACGTCGATATTGCGGGCGGAGAGCAGGGGTTCATCGCCCTGGACATTGATCAGGAGATCCCATCCCGATCGGCCCAGGGCTGCCTCGGCCACCCGATCCGTTCCGGAGGCACATTCCCCCGTCATGACGGCCGAGGCCCCCGCCTTTTCTGCAGCCTCGGCAATACTCCCATCGTCTGTCGCCACAAGGACTTCGCTGAGATGTTTCGACTCCAGCGCCCGGCTGACGACATGCGCAATCATGGGCTCGCCACAGATCAGCGCCAGGGCTTTCCGCGGAAAACGGCTTGAGGCAAGGCGGGCCGGAATTACGGCAACGGCGGAGAAATCATCTTTTCCCATTCTGTGAAGGAATCCTAGAGGCCCCGGCCACCAGCGTCAAGCTCTATCTCCTGATGAAGTCGAAAGCTCTCCCGGGCCGCAATCCCGGGCCGCCCGACGAAACCGCGTCCGGAAGCCGGGACGGGAAATCCTACAGCGTCGACATCGGATCGACATCGATGATGCGCTTGACTCCCGACGGCAGCTTCAGGGACTCAAGGAGATCAAGGGCCCTCCGGATCGGCTTCCGTCCCGGCGCACTCAGGAGGAGCTGCCAGCGCCATCGCTCCCGGAGCCGCTCCATCGGCGCCGGTGACGGTCCTCTCAGTCTCAAAGCCGCCGGCGCCGGTCTCAGCCGGGCCGCCGCCGCCTCCGCCGCCTTGCGGGCGCCATCGATGGAGAGGGACTCAAATCGTACGAGGGCCATCTTATAGACCGGCGGATACTGGAAAGCCCTCCTGAAACGCAGCTCCTCTTCCAGAAAGGCCCCGACATCATGTCCCGCCGCGTGGAGGATTGCCGGATGATCCGGGTAGTAGGTCTGAATAATGACCCTTCCCGGGCTTTCACCCCGTCCCGAGCGACCAGCCACCTGTGTCAGAAGCTGAAAGGTCCGCTCACCGGCCCGGAAATCCGGAAGATTGAGGAGGGCATCGGCGGAGATAACTCCCGTCAGGGTCACACGGGGGAAATGATGCCCTTTGGCGACCATCTGCGTACCGACCAGAATCTTCGTTTCTCCTCTCGAAAAGGCCCCAAGGGTTTTCTCCAGTCCACCCCGGCGCCGGACCGTATCCCGGTCCAGCACCCCGGCCGGTACACCCGGAAAGTGGCGCTCGAGTAGATGTGAAACCTTTTCCGTTCCGGCGCCGATGCTGTCTAAGAGACTCCCCCCGCAGGAAGGACAGCTCGTGGGAATCGGCGCCCGGTGCCCGCAGTAATGGCATCGCAGCTCCGGGTCTCTTCGATGCACAACGAGGGAAACCGAACAGGATGGGCACTCCATCTTCTGCCCACACTCCCGGCACAAGAGGGTCGGCGCCCAGCCGCGTCGCTGCATCAGCAGGATAATCTGACGCTCCTGCTCAAGCGTATGCAGCACTGCCTCCTTCATCGGCCTGGAAAAAAGGCTTCGCCCCTGCTCCCCCGGCTCGGGAGGCTCCCCCCTCAGGTCCACCAGCTCGACTGAGGGCAGGCGACTTCCGCCGTGGCGGCGCGTCAGGCGCATCCGGCGGGCCATCCCGCGTTCGACGAGGTGGGCTACCTCGGTCGACGGCGTTGCCGAGCAGAGGAGAACCGGAATCTGCAGACTCCTCCCGAGAAGAAGGGCCAGGTCCCGGGCGTTGTACCGGGGGGTCTCCTGCTGCTTGTAGGCCCCGTCCTGCTCCTCGTCGACGACGATGATGCCCGGCTTCTTCAGGGGGGCGAAGAGGGCCGAGCGGGGACCGACGACGACACGTCCTTCCCCTTCCCGAATACGCTGATACTCGGCCCATCGCTCTCCCTCCGACTGGGCCGAATGCAGCAGGGCGACAAGACCGCCGAAGCGAGCCTCCACCGCCCCGACCGTCGCCGGTGTCAGGCCGATCTCGGGAACCAGAACCATGCCCCCCTTCCCCCGCCCGAGCACCTCCTCCAGACAGCGGAGATAGACCTCGGTCTTGCCCGAACCCGTGATGCCCTCGAGCAGAATCGGTTCAAAGAGTCCCGCATCCAGCGCCTCGACGACCAGATCGAGAACAGCCTGCTGCTCCGAACTCAGGGCATGTCTCTCATCCTTTGTTCCCAAAGACCAGATGGGCCGTCCCTGAGCGGCCTGACGGAAGCGCCGGATCAAGCCCCTGGTATCCAGAGCATTCAGAACCCCCGGGGAACAGCCGGTCTCCGCCTTCACTTCCGACTCGAGAACGGCGCCCTCCCGCCTGGACAGCCACTCGAGAACTTCCCGCTGTTTGGGGGCCCGACCGCAGTCGGCGAGCATGTCCTCGAGATTCCCCGGCGCCAGCTCGATGGCGCCGACCTCCCGCTGCCGGACACGATCCCGGCGGACTCTCCCGATGCGCAGCATTCCCTGTCGCTCCAGTTTCTCGATTGCCGTCGGACTGAGCTTGTGTCGCGCCCGCAGAGAGGCCAGGGGCGCCTTCTTCCTCCGTCTCAATTCCCTGAAGAGTCCCGCCTCCGCAGCCGAAAGAAGCGCCGGGTCCACAGCCGCGCCTTTCGGACTCAGTTCGACGATCTCGGCGTCCGAGCGAAGCAGACCCGCGGGCAGCACCGCCGCCAGAGTCGTTCCGAGGGGACATCGATAATACTTCGAGATGAACTCTGCCAGTTCGAAGACATGGGGAGGAAAGAGCGGCTCGGAATCAAGGATTTCCTGAACTTTCCTCAGCACGCCGGGGTCGAGATTGCATGAATCCCGCAGCGCCGTGATGACGCCCGTGTGGACGCCTTTCCTGAGGGGAACCCTCACCCGCAGGCCGAGCGCCTCCGCCCCTTCCAGCTCCCGAGGAAGAAGGTAGCTCAGGGGCTGGGGGCTGCTCCGGGGTATCGCAACTTCGACAAAACGCATCCCCGCCATGGTAAACCTTCCAGGGGAGCGGGGCGAGCTTCATCGCCGTGTTCTCCCAGCGCTTCATCTATAATCGAATCGATGGCCGATTCACTCTCTCCCGCAGACTGCGCCCGGATGCTGGAGAAGGCGGAATCCATCGTCGCCCTGACCGGTGCAGGAATCTCGACCGCGGCCGGAATTCCTGATTTTCGCGGGCCGCAGGGCCTCTACGTGACCCGGCGTTATGATCCGAGCAGGGTTTTCGACATCGACGCCTTCATCAGAGACCCCGAACCCTTCTACGAGTTCACCCGGGACTTCCTGAGTATCGTGGACGACATCAGGCCCACCCTGAGCCATCGCTTCCTGGCCCGTCTGGAAGAACAGGGCCGTCTCAAGAGCCTGATTACCCAGAACATCGACGCCCTCCACCACCGGGCAGGCTCGGAGAATGTCATCGCCATTCACGGAGATTACTGGATCTCCCACTGCCTCAAGTGCCGGGCGGAACTGGATTTCGAGAATTTCAGACGAAAGGTCGAAGAAGAGGCTGTGCCGCGCTGTGAAAATTGCGGCGGACTGATCAAGCCCGACGTCGTCTTCTTCGGAGAGCCTGTCAAGGGGATGGATCGGGCCATCAGGGAAATCGAGAGAGCCGATCTGATGCTTGTTCTCGGTTCCTCCCTGACCGTTTATCCTGCAGCGGCCCTGCCCTCCATTGCCCGCTGCCCTGTCATCGTCGTCAATCTGGGAGAGGTCAAACTGGATCCCGGCCCGAATCGACATTTCGTCAACGAGAACCTCGACACCTACCTCGAAGCTGTAGGCAAGGCGCTGGGGCATTCAGGGAACTGAATCGCCCAACACCTGAAGATCACATGCCACCAGCCCAGTCCAATGCCGGTCGCCGTTGCGGGCACTGTTCCAGTTTGCGGGCGCGCTCACCGAAGCCGGAGAAGAAGCCGCCGCGGCAATCCCGCGTTCAGGGGCAGGGACTGCAACAGGGCCGGGAGCCGGAACAGTACGCCGTTGCAGGATCCGAAGCGGAGGGCCGAAGCCGGGACCGGAGCGGGAGCACGAAGCCCACATCCGGAGCCGATGCCGGAGCCGGAACCCAAACGGTGACCGCATCGGTAAGCACGAGCGGATTGGCGACCCCAGCCGCCCTCCTTCGCCGTCCCCACCCCTCCAGGACGCGACTTTTGATGACTTCTGACCTACCATGGCCCCATGACTGAGGTGACGCCTCTCCTGGTGATCGCGGGCCCCACGGCTTCCGGCAAGAGCAGCCTGGCCCTTGCCGCTGCCCAAGCGCTCGACGGGGAGCTGATCTCTGCCGATGCCTTCGCGGTCTACCGGGGCATGGACATCGGGACCGATAAGCCGGATCTTAGTGCACGAAAAAGGGCGCCTCATCATCTCATCGACATTCTCGCGCCGGACGAACTCTACTCCGCGGGAGAATTCGCCCGGCGGGCCGGGACTCTCATCAATGAAATTCGTGCACGAAACAAACTCCCGATTATCGTCGGGGGCACGCATTTCTATATCCAGGCCCTGATCGAGGGCCTCTGCCCCTCCCTTGATCGTGACAGGGCGATTCGGGAAAAACTTGAATCCGCCTGGGCAGAGGATCCCTCCGAGGTCTTTGAAGAACTGATCAAGATCGATCCTGCCGCCGCTCGAAGAATCGGGGCGAAAGACCGCCAGCGTATCCTTCGCGCTCTGGAGGTCTTCGAGAGCAGCGGTCGGCCTCTGAGCGAGCACTGGAAACTCCAATCCGAGCCCCCGCGTTACCGTCCTCTTTACCTCGCTCCCCATCGGGAACGGGAGGAGCTCTATGCTAGAATCAATGAGAGAGTGGACGCCATGTTCGCCAGGGGGTTTGTTGCGGAGGTTGAAGCTCTGTTGGAAAGCGGAATCGATCCGGGGAGTCACGCTCTCAAGGCCATTGGCTATCGGGAGCTGGTCGAGTTGAGGAACCAGGACCGAGAGATTGCCGAGACGATCGAGGCGATCAAGACATCCAGCAGACACTTTGCAAAACGCCAGCTGACGTGGCTTCGGAATCATCAGGGAGGTCATCTGCACTGGGTCAGACCTTTGGAGAGAGGGGGACTTGAGGATGTGCTTGATCTCTGGAGCAGACACGCTGAATCCCTGTAATTACATTTTCCCGGGGAGGAGAAATTTCCCATGACAAACCGAGCGTCGAGCAGCAACATCAATATTCAGGACCCCTTTTTCTACCAGCTTCGTAAAGAGGCCCAGATGGTTCACGTTTTTCTGATCAGTGGAAAAAGACTGACCGGGATTCTCCGTCGCTTTGACCGATTCGCAATCGTCATCGAGAATCAGGGCCAGGAACAGCTCATCTTCAAACATGCCATCGCAAGCATCTCTCCTTCATCGAAAACGGAAGTTCCACGACAGTGACGGGGCATGGCGGTAGAAGGCTGTTGAAATCCCCGGGAACATGGAGAGTTCCGCTCGGGATACTGGGCGCTGTCATCCTCATCTTCTCAGGTGCCTGCACTACAACAATGCCCCAGAGTTCGGCTCCCCCCCTCCCCTTTTCATCGGCACTCAGGGGACCCGGAAGGGTCGACCTGAGCCCGGAAGAGAAGGGCCGGCTTGAGACGGCCGAATACGACATACGCCTTGGAGATTTCTCATCCGCAGAATCCCGTCTGACCGGCCTTCCATCATCTCCGCAGAAACAACTGCTCGGGATTCAATCCAAGCTGTTGCAGACTCAGGTCAAGGAAGGGACCATTGAGGCGCTTCAACGTCTGACCGAGATCAACCCGGGCTATGCAGCTGCCTGGTGCACCTTGTCCCATGCCGCTGAAACCCTCGGATTACGGAAGCCGGCCCTCGACGCCGCCGAAACATGCTCCTCGCTCTGGCCCAGGGGGCCTGATGCCGCACGGTACCGGAGATTGAAAGAGCGTTGGATCCAAAAAGCTCTCGATGAGCTTCGAGTCGAGGAAGGGAAGGATGCCCTCGCGAGTCTCGAAGAGATTCTCGAACTGGATCCGGACAATGGCGAGGCTTTGCTCCTGAAAGCCCGGAACCTCCTGAAACTCGGGCGAAAGGATGAGGCCTCGGAGACCCTGGGTCGACTCGGCAACGATCCGGAGGCACTGATGCTTCGCGCTCGAATTGCTCTGGAGGAAAAAAAGTGGCAACAGGCCATGGATCTGCTCAACGGTCTGCCTGCCGGCTTCCCCGGAAGAAAGCAGGCACGACATCGCGCCCACATGAGGTGGCGCCTCTCCATCCTGCCCACCTTCGTACAGGAAGCGGCAGTATCGCAGAAGCTCAGCAGGGCTGAAGCCGCCACCCTCCTGATCACCCTTGCTCCGGATCTTGAAGCCATGGAGGGTCGACAGCCCCCTTTGATGCCTGATGTCGTGGATTCGCCGGCGCAACGCTTCATCCTGACGGCGGTTCGCCTCGACATCCTGGAACCGGATCCTGTAACCCACCTCTTCGACGGCAAAGGGCCCATCTCTCATCAGACCCTCGAAGGCGCGGTTGACGCGGTCTGCCACCTTCTCGGCTTCCGCCCGCCACTCTGGTGTTCAGGACCCGAGTCCGATGCAGAACATTGTGTATCGCTCACCGGCAGGATCTCAGGCCCCGAGCTTGTTAATATAATGTTGAACCTTGAGGAGGCGGAGAGATGACCGAAATGTCGACCGGTCTTCTGGAGAAAGTCTTCCTGTTTTCCGAACTCAATGACGAGGAGCTTCGGCGAGTCGCCCGCCTGACCCACAGTCACTCCTACACCAAGGACACGGTCCTTTTCCGTGCCGGAGATCCGGCGGATTCCGTCTACATTATTGCGACCGGAAAGGTCAAGATCGTCATTTCATCGCCGGACGGCAAGGAGTTTATCCTGACAATCCTCGGCGCCGGTCAGGTTTTCGGCGAGATGGCTCTCCTTGAGGAAAGCACGCGTTCTGCGACAGCAATCACCGGGACAAAGTCCGACCTTCTGACTCTCAGTCGCAAGGACTTCAATCGGCTCCTGGAGTCCACGCCGGCGATTTCCAGGAAGTTGCTCTCCATACTCTCAAGCAGGCTGAGACGGGCAAATTCCAAAATGCAATCGCTGGCCTACATGGATGTTGCGGGCCGGCTCGCCCGCTACCTCCTCGACCTCGCATCGGACCACGGTCAGAAACTCGGGAACGGCTGGGTCGTCGTCCGACGTCCGACCCATTCCGACATCGCACACTCCATCGGCACCAGCCGTGAAACGGTGTCCCGCCTGATCAACGAGTTCGAGGAAGGTTTCGGTCTCGTGAATAAAGGCAAATTTACATACATCCAGGAATCTCTTCTGGACTGAGATCCGCGACTCCAAAGGCTTCGCAAAGGAGATAAGAATATGGGAGATGAATTCCAGACCACCAGCAGTCAATCATGGTTTTCCCGGATTGGGAATGCGCTCAAGGGGATTATTGTCGGCTTCATTTTCATCGCCGGCGGCATCGTGCTGCTCTTCTGGAATGAAGGCCGGGCCGTTCACCGCGCGCAGACCCTCGAAAAGGGTGCATCCAGCGTCATCTCGGTCTCTGCGGACACCCTCAGTCGCTCCAACGATGGAAAGCTCATCCACACGACGGGGGAAGCAAAGAGCCATGGAGAGCTGAGAGATCCCGAATTCGGGATCTCAACGGCGGCGATCGCGTTGAAGCGAAAGGTCGAGATGTACCAGTGGAGAGAACACTCGAAGAAGAAAACGAAAAAGAAGGTGGGCGGCGGAACAAAGACGGTGACGACCTATACCTACGACAAGGGATGGAGTTCCTCGGCGACCAGCTCTTCCGATTTCAAACAGCCGGAAGGGCACCGGAATCCGCCCATGCCCTTCAACTCCAGGGAATGGGAGGCAACGAAGGTCTCACTCGGCGCCTTTGATCTCGCGCCGGACTTCATCTCCCGAATCCCGCACGAAGAAGAACTTCGGATTGAGGATCTCTCGATTCTGCCGGCTCTGATCCGCGAAAAGGCGCACCTCTCCGAAGGGGAACTCTACATAGGGAACAATCCCTCCTCAGCTGAAATCGGCGACCTCCGGGTTTCTTTCAGCAGGGTCCCAAACCAGATCATCAGCGTGGTGGGTCTGCAGCAGGGCTCGATGCTCACAGCCTACCCCATGGAACACGGGAGTATCAGACTCTTAGAGGGCGGCGCTCACTCTGCCGACGAGATGTTCAAGTCGGCAAAGACCGCGAACAAGACCATGACCTGGATTCTTCGGGCGGTCGGTCTCCTGATCCTGCTGATCGGCTTCGGCATGCTCTTCAAACCCCTTTCGGTTCTGGCCGATGTCATTCCCATCTTCGGGACAATCGTCGGAGTTGGAACGGGTATTGTCTCCTTTTTCCTTGCCATGACGGTGGGACTGATCACCATCGCCATCGGATGGCTGGCCTACCGGCCGCTGCTTGGCATCAGCCTGCTCGTCGGCGCGACCGCTGTACTGGCCGCTCTGCTGTGGCTTCTTTTCCGCCACAAGGGAGAGCCGAAGGTGACGCTTCCGCCTCCGCCGCCACCGGCCGGCTGAGTTATCAGTCATCCCCCGGAAACGAGTGCCCGTTACTTTCAGCTGACTCGCGGCACAAATCGGCAGGCGGCTCTCAAAGGGAACCGACACATACTTCGGGGCCAATTTGCGTGATGAATGCCATCGGATGATCCGATGCTTCTGACAGGTCTCGAAGCTGGTAGAGCGATTCCGAAATATCGTGTCGCACAAAGGTCGTCGATGCGCCCTGCCTGTAAGGCGCGTTAACGCAGGCGATGCGGTGCCCATCGGCGAGTTAGCGCAACGCTGCAGGCCGGGATGCAGCGGCGACCGATTGCAACGGTAT
>JANTFG010000039.1 GCA_024763555.1 Thermoanaerobaculales bacterium | reverse complement strand
AATAATCCCTCTGGTCCTTCGATCTCTTCTGTTCGCGGAGGGCGCCGCCGATCATCCAGAGACCGATGAACACCAGGATGCCCGGCCACCACTGCTGGATGAATTCACGGATGAAGCTGAGGTCGACCCACTGGCGAAGGAGGAGGTAGGCCCCGAGGACCAGGAGGAAGACGCCGGCAGCCAGCCCTCCCTCGTAGGCCGTTGCCGGAGTCTCCCGGCCCTCGTCGGCTGCAAGATTGATCAGCTGGGCCTGCCGGAAGGCGTCGAAAATCCCGAAAAAGTAGAAGAAGACGCCCAGCAGCGGGACCTGGAGAACCAGAATCGATACCCAGAAGGCGGCGAAGAAGCAGAGCGCGCGGGCATACTGTCCCAGATAGAAATGGCCGAGACCAAAGGGAAAGAAAGCCAGCAGGGCTGCCGCGAGGGGTGATTTGACCGGTGTCGGCCTTTCCGGAATATCCACTTGGACCGGCTCTGATCCGCTTTCAACAAAGGGAGCCTCAGTGCTCTGAATACTCTTTTCGGGTGGCGCCGGCGGCAGAACCTTCGATTTTTCGTCGCTCATGATGAACCTTCTTTCTCTTTGCGTGAATCTGAGGGGCCTTCCCGCCCACTGAGTCGATCCCAGGTAGCCTCGATTGAATTGAGGCGCTCTTCACCCCAGCGGAGACATCTCCAAAGCATGACGCGAAATTCACCGCGCCCACTTCGGGCCACCGCGGAGACTTCCGGCGAAACCACCTTCCGGATCTGTTGCACTGTTGCCGAGGCCTGATTATAGCGTGCAAAGGTCACGGGGTTTCCGATGATGAGGGAGGCCAGTACGGCAAGGAAGTACGCGGCGGCACTTGCGGTCTTTCGCCCGAGTACCGGGCGGGAGACTCGAGGCGCCTCGTGGCGCAGACAGAGCTGCAGAAGACCCTCGGGAGCTTCCATCGCCTCCCCGAGCTGATGGATCAGGCTGAGGTCGACCCAGACCCGCCGACAATCCTCGCAGCCTTCAAGGTGTTCAAAGAGATCTCCAAGCTCCTCTTCACCCAGCTCACGGTCAACGGCCTGAAAGAGGCGCCTCAGCCAGCGGGTGCAGGGCGAATCAGAAACGGCCGTCTGAAGGCCCGAAGGCGCCGGGAGTTCTCCCAGCCAGGGGCTGTCGCCGAAAAGCCCGGAGTATTCCTGATAGAGGTCCCGGCAGTCTTCACAGATTTCGAGATGTTCTCGCAGGCCCGCAACGGAGTCCACGCCTCCATGCAGAGCCTCTTCAAATCCTTCCCGCCAGTTTTCGCAGCTTTTCATGCGACACCTCCGGCGGAAGCGGTCTGATCGACCGCCCGGATTTGCCGCCGACGGCGCACCGCCGTGGCCAATTCGAGTCGAGCCCGATTGAGGCGGGACTTGATTGTCCCGAGGGGAAGCTCCATCGCCTCCGCCATCTCCTGGTAGCTCATCCCGGCAAAGTCCCGCATCAGGATCAACTCGGCAAGCGGCGTCTCGATATTTCTGAGAGCAGCCGCAACGATGCGGAGGCGCTCGCGTTTTTCAGTCCTTGCGTGGGGATCATCCGCACCCGGGAGGCGATCCAGAATCTCGGGATCCAGCCAGGCGGCCTCTTTCTCCCTCCGGCCGCGACGGTGGGCATCGATCAGGAGGTTCTTGCCGACCCTCCAGGCCCAGGCCATGAAGTTCGAGCCTTCACGGTACTGGTGAAGATTTTCCCAGAGTCGGAAGTAGATCTCCTGGGTCAATTCCTCGGCCTCGGCGGCGGAACGGGCGTAGGAGGCACAGAGGCGATACAGAGGACCCATGGTCGCGCTGACCAGCGCCCTCCACGCATCCTCGTCGCCGCTCCGGCATCGTTCCACGGTTCCCTCCAGATCACCCATATCGTTCAGGATAACGCGGCCGGCCGGAAAAAGTTCGGAAAAATCGAGGAATGCTGAGGGGCAAGCTCCTGTTGGAGCAGTCATGAGGGACTGGAAAGAGACTCCGTTATGAAAAACTGGCCGACAGGCACTGTCGAAAACCGCGTTGCGTGGGCGATCAGGGAAGTGCGGCCCGCGATTCTGGCCGACGGCGGGGACATTCACCTGGAGGGAATCGATGGTTCGACGGTCTATCTCTCGCTCTCAGGCGCATGCAAACACTGCCCCATGGCGGGGTCGACACTTTCGGATTTTGTTCTTGAGCGAATTCTTCTCTACGCGCCCGAGATCGACAAACTGGTGAGGGTCGGCTCAGAGAAATTCAGTCTGTCTGCCTGCGGCAAGCCTGACACCGGCCCCTGAACTCCACGCTCCAGGACTGGATGTCGAGGTCCTGGAGCTGTTCCCGGTTCCTGCAGCTGGGTTTCCTGCAGTCCCAGATGTCGAGAATTACGCCGCAGCTCTCACAGATGAAATGAGCATGAGGCTCTAAGTTGGCGTCGTAGTGCATCGTGTGGTTGGGCCCCGGGATCTCAAAGATCAGCCCCTGTTCCTTCAGTACGCCGAGGTTCCTGTAGACCGTGCCGAGAGAGATCTTGGGAAGGGTCTTGCGGACCTCAGAAAAGACCATGTCTGCCGTCGGGTGAGCGGTGCTGGCTTTCAGGGTCTCGTAGACAAGATGACGCTGGCGGGTTCGCCGTGTTCGTGGTTGTAAGGACATTCCATACCTCCGGAGTTTGACTGTAACACGCCTCAGCACAGATTTAAATGGGAATCATCAGGAATGAATGGCGATTCAGGCAGCGCGTTCCGAAGAGGAGGCGGGCTCAGGAAGGATCGCCTCTGCGGAGGGACGTCATCTCGAGCAGATCCATGCTGAGATTTGTTCTTACGAGAGGCCCGACACCGGAGTCCTGAAGCATCCGGCCGAGCATCAGCAACCACTTTTGGATTGCTCCGCTCCGCTCGACCGAAACGAGGGGCCAGAGGCCGACATGGAGTTTCTCACGACGAAAGGCGATCTCGGCCACGGGGTGGAGTGCTCTGGAAAATTCGACGACGACCCCTTCCACAAGGAGGGAGCGGCCGTCGGAACGCAACCAGGAGTGCTCGATCTTCATGACTGTTCGGCCCTCGCGACAGACCTCGGATGAAAAGCTCAGTTTTGAAAGTTCGGGGCCGGAGTCGAAAATCAGGTGGGGCATCATCAATCTCCGCCGGCGCTGAGGATCGACAGGTAAATATCCCGTTGTCTCGGCCGGTTATCGCACTCGACGAGTACGATCTGCTGCCAGGTCCCGGTTGCTGTCCTGTTGCCGTGAATGGGGAGTGTCAGGGAGGGGCCGAGCAGGGCGGCGCGGACATGCGAGAATCCGTTTCCGTCGTGCCAGCGGAGGTTGTGCTGATACTCGGCTTCGACCGGGGCGATCTTCTCCATCGCGGCTTCGAGATCCAGAAGAGCGCCATGCTCATATTCGATGGTGGTGATGCCTGCCGTCGATCCCGGAACAAAGATGTTGAGCAGTCCCTCTTCGACTCCCGAGTCCTCGAGAAAGCTCTGAATCAGGGAACTGAGGTCGATGAAATCTCCATGACCCCGGGTTGAAATATTAAGAACACGACTCTTCATCGTTTCCAGTATAATTCAGACGGGATCCGGGTTGACGAAGAGAATCTCTCAGCCGGGACCTCTGTTCCCGGAAAGGGAACCCGGGAGGTTTTGGTGGTTCAGTTCGACAACAGACAGTGGCAGGCCAAACTCAAGATCGTCTATTACGGTCCTGCCGTAGGCGGGAAGACAACATGCCTTCAGGCGATCCATCGTGCGACCGACCCCGAGCGGAGAACGAAGCTCTACTCCCTGAATACAGCTTCGGATCGAACGCTCTTTTTCGACCTCATGTCCTTGAAGTTGGGTCGGATCCGGGGCTATGAACTGTTGATTCAGCTCTACACGGTACCGGGCCAGGTTCAATACCAGGCGACCCGCAAGGCAGTCCTCGCCGGCGCGGATGGGGTTGTTTTCGTGGCGGATTCCCAGGTTGATCGGGCTCGTGACAATGTTGAAAGTCTCCGTGACCTGGTTGCCAATCTCCGAAGCCATGGGATGGATCCGGAGACAATTCCTCTGGTCTATCACTACAACAAACAAGACCTTGATCCCCTGATCCAGATCGAGGATCTCGAGACGATGCTCAATCCCAGAAAACGCCCGGCTTTCCCGACGGTGGCGACCCGAGGGAATGGCGTGCTTGAGGGTTTTGCCGAGATCTGTCAGATGACGGTGATGTCCGTCGCCGATCGGCTTGGTGTCGCCCAGAACCCCAAGGCTGTTGAGCGCCTTGCCGAGCAGCTGCGACGGAGCCTGAAGCCTCTGCTTGGTGGAGGCGGAACTGAGGATGTCTCCGGGGATATCGTTGTGAACCGCCCTCCGAGAAAACCGGAAGCCGGGAAGGAGGAGGCGCCGCTGAGCGCGGAGGCCCTGGTCGATGAGGCCGTTCAGGCCAACGTCGCCATGACCGACATGAGTTCGACTCTGGACCTGCTCAACAGGAGTCTCCAGCGGCAGCTTCGCCGGCTTTCGAGCCTGCATGAACTCCTGCGCGATCTCTCGATGGAGAAAGATCCGAAGAATATTCTCAAGATGGCAATGAAAACGGCGATTCAGCAACTTGAAGTTATCGGAGCTTCTCTTTCCCTAATCAGTGGAACTGAGGGTCTGAGGCCCCTGTTGCTGCACGGTTTCAAGAAGGATCCGCTGCTTGCGAATCCGAAGGGCGCCGAACGGGCCGCAAGGCTGATGCAGGAACTCAAACCCCTCATGGTTCAGCTCGGAGGGGACGAGGAGGATCCGGATCTGGAGGCGCTCCTGATGGAAGCCGGATTCGGCTCCGCGATCTGGATTCCCCTTGTGGCCTATGGCCGCCCGCTGGGTTTGCTCGGCGCCTACGCTGGAAGCGATCGCTCTCCCCTGGAGAAGGAGGATCTGGAACTATCTTCGATTCTCGCAGCTTCGGCATCCATTGCATATCTCAATGTCCGCTCTCGGCGAAAGCTGGAGGCCTCAAAGGTCTGAGACCGATTGGTCCCTGAACTGTCGAATCGCCTCGGAGGCTGCCCGGAGCCGATTCGCGTCGAGATGTTCGAAAAGGAGGCCGGAGTCACCGCCGAGCAGATCCGGCCATAAGGAGGCGCTCGGCAGGACGCTCCGTGAGATTTCCAGGGCCGCACCAAGAGGAGAGATTACGGGAGGAAAGAAAAGCGATTGGAGTGTCTTCGGAAAAGATGCCCGGAAAGAAAGTGCCTGACCGAGAATCTCAGGAAGATGTTCCAGCAGAGCCTGTCTCAGGCCGCGTTGGCGGATACCGATCGAACCCAGGACCCACAAGACGAGGTCGGTGGGGACACTGAGGATGTGAGCGCTCAGTTTTGCCAGAGGTGGCGAGAGATCCAGAGGCGCCGCCGCCGCAGCCGCCGCCTCGGCCCATTTCAGCGAGACCTCGGATCCGAGCTGCTCCAGTGGCGGATTCTCGGGACGCCTCCAGTTCTGTGCGGCGCCAAGATCTCCGAGGACATTCATCTTGCCGGCAAGCTCCAGCAGTTCATCCAGGCTTTTCACGGCCGGGAGATCGGCATCCGGAATGGTCGAAGCAAGGACCAGGAGATTCCAGACCAGCTGGGGTTTGCCGGCGAGAAAACCCGGTCGCAGCTCCGTGTCTTGGAGAGATTCGATCTGGCCTGCGGTCATCGGTACCAGCCCGGGACCGGTTGCCAGCCATCTGGCAAGAATCTGCATAATCTGTTGAATTGTGGAGTGGGCTTCCACATAGGCCTGTCCGCCCATTCCCTCCTCTTCGGAAATACCGCTTGAAACGAGGCGCCGGAAGAACTCTTCGAAATGCTCACCCTCGAAAGGGATTTTTCGACCCGGCTGAAGAAGCTCTTCGGAGACCTCCTCATCAAGGCGGCGTGCGGCCTCCAGCAGAAGAGAGTTTGCGTCGAGATTGAGGTCGAGGTTCAGGAGGTCGCGAGTCGCGTATTCGGGGTCGAAAGAAAAACGAAGTTCCTTTTCTGAGAGAATGCTCCGCGTGATGATTCCGGCCAGATCAGCCACGGCCTGCTGAAGTTCGACCCGGGAGATTCCACGCCGCTCGACCAGCTCTTCGGTCAAGAGTTTCCGCTGCAGGATGGACCGGCTGAGGATTGTACGAGCTTCTTCGGCCGGAATCAGGCCGCGCCGAACCAGGTATCCGGCCAGCCGTTCCCTGGGACAGTCCGAAGCGACGTAAACGATCCGTCCATCGAGAAAATCAAGGTGGTGCTCCCAGTGGCCCTCGAAACTCAGGCGTCCGCTGAGTCCGCCCACCTGAAGCCATTGCAGGAGATCGCCCAGATGTAGTCCTGTCAACTTTCCGTAAATCATAGGGTGTCAGTATACCCGAGCAGACCGGGGCCTGGTGGGAATCAGGGCCTCGTCGACGGGAAAAACAAGGGGTGGGACCCTGCTCGTGGAGTTCTCCGATTTGAATGCCGGGACCCGGGCCGTTGATGGCGACGGATGGGGTGGATCAGTGTTGACGGCCTGATTGAAGTCGGCATGTGAGATACGCTCAGGGGATCCCTTCGGTCATGATTCAATTGCCGCCCGGATTATCGCGGAGGCCACATCGACTCCGGTTGCCTCTTCGAGGTGGACGAAGCCCGGCGTCGGATTGATTTCGCAGAGCACCGGGCCCCGGGTTCCCTCCAGGAGATCGATTCCGGCCAGGCCGAGACCGAGTGATTCGACCGCATCAACTGCGATCCTGCAGAGATCCTCCGGTGGGTCCCATCCGGAGGCCTTTCCCCCGCGGGCGCCATTGGAGCGCCATTCCCCTGCCGCAGCCTCGAATCGGGCTGCCGCGATGACCCTGCCCTGGAGCACGAGGAGGCGCAGGGAGCGCCCCTCGGTCGGGATGAATTCCTGAAGCAGGAACTCCTCGCCGAGGCGCCAGAGTGAATCCAGGATGGCCTGGAGCTGGTCCCTGCTCCCGGCTTGCATGACGCCGACGCCCATCCTGGAGCGCCGAATCTTGACGACCAGTGGGAATTCGAGTGCTTCGGCAGCGGCCAGGGCCGTCGCGTCGGGGTCCATTCCGACCAGGGTCCGCGGGATCGGGATACCGGCCCGGAATGCCGCCTCCAGACTGAGCCAGTGATCCCGGCCCCTCCGGATGGCGGAAGGAGGATTCAGCGTTTTCATCCCAGAGGCACAGGCCGCTTCAAGAAGGGAGAGCATGCTTTCCGGTCGCCAGTTACCGACCCGCGCCAGTACGCTCCATCCGGCAGCCTCCTCCGAAATCGGCAGGGATTCACGATAAAGTCCGGCCTGAGGCTCGCCGATCGATGCCACCAGGGGTACGGCATCTTTGAGATGGACCTCGACTCCGAGGTTGCGTCCCGCCTCGACGAGACGTGCGTTTGTTCTCAGCGAGGGCCGGGCGGAGAGCAGGAGCAGCGGCATGGAGACATCCTACAGCGGGTCCAACGCCGGGGTCCAGTCGCCGGCTTCGACGAGGTGTTGCGCTGTACCTTCGTTGTCTCGGGTCCGTCATGGAGCGCGGACTTTAGTCCGAATTCTCGAAACTGTTGATGCAAACGATGTTACATTGATGCGGACTGAAGTCCGCGCTCCCAAAGCTCAGTGACTTCTTTGTGTTTGGCACGTGATTCTTGGGGTGAAGTACCTTTTGACCCAGCTGCATCCTATTGTAAACCAATAATTTGTAGGCAGCGCAACAAGCTCATTGACGCTTCCGATCGTCTGTGGGAGCAAGAGGTGGGCATCGACTCCTCCGCTCCGGTCGGGGCTCCGGATACCCGCCCCGCCCGCCTGAGGCTATGCGCCTCCGAAATGCGGACCTGATTCCATTTCGTCGACATTGGTTTTACCTGATCTGAGCGATTCTGGCAGATGAGATGTTCTAAGTTTTTGAGGCTCTCGTGCTTTCAAGAATTGCAGGAATACTGCTGGTATGTCGAGGTCTTTTTGCTAGTGGCCGGAGTCCAGGGAATTGATGCAGATCGCCGGTGAGAATCGCTGAGTCTAGGTTCTACTTTCCCTTCAAGCGCGGATCTGGGGCGCACTGCTATTCTTCGTGAAACTGCCGACCCTATAGTATATTTTGTTCATGAAGCGGGAGACTCGAATTCTAGTTGTTCCACAGCAGGAAGCAGGTGAGATTCGTTCGGAGAACTGCGGATTTTTCCTGAGGCTCGTCTTGTCGAAGCACGGATGGCGGAAGTCTGTGTCGAATTTGAAAGAAACCCTCTGAGAATGGCGGACGGCACCAGATCTCGATGGAATTTTCTTTTTCCTTCGATCTTTCTGACGATTGCTTTCCTGTTTATTTTTCCGAAGCTTCTTTTTTTCGGTCAGGATTTCCTGATGCGCGATCTCCTATTTATGGATGTTCCGATGCGCCATATTCTCGTGGAGTGTACGAGAACATCTGGGTGGCCCCCTCTCTGGAATCCGTTTTCTGGCGGGGGACAACCTCTGGCAGCCAATCCTCATTTCGCTGTTTTTCACCCTCTGAGTTTCTTCTTTTTCATTCTCCCATGGCATTGGGCCTTTTCTCTCCAGATCCTCCTCCCGCTTGTCGTGAGTTTCTTCGGCATGTTGCTTTTCCTGAGAAAAATGGGTTGTTCCAATATCTCGGCACTTTTCGGGAGCGTCTCATGGGCTTTTGGAGGCTATTATCTTTCTCTTACAAACCTTCTTCCCATGTTGTGGACGATCTCTCCCCTCCCCTGGGCGCTCGCCTTCACACTTCAGTTGAACCACGGCGAAGATTCTGAGGCCGAAAATGGTCCACTGCGGTTGAGGTCCTTATTTGCCAACTCCGGAGCCACCCTCAAGCTTTCAATTGCCCTGGCCCTGATTTTTCTCGGAGCTGAACCTCAGTCAATCATCGCCTGCTGCACCGTCATCGTACTGTTTTTTCTCTCTCGATCTTCATGGTCCTCCTGGAAGAGCATTCTCCCGCAGTTCGGACTTTCCGGCCTCCTGGCGCTTGGACTTTCCGCATGTGTTCTCCTGCCCGCGATGGGTCTGGCCTTAAAGAGCAGTCGGGGTACTCGAATGAATTCCAGTCCCAGTTCGGTATGGTCCTTAGCTCCGGCGCGGCTTCTGGAACTCATCAGCCCACCTTTCACACCGTGGCCGGTGGACACGGAACCGAATTCAAAACCTTCTCATCCACTGTATCCCGAACAAGGGGCGCCGCTCGTCGCTTCCCTCTATTCGGGCTTGGGCATCGCTGCTCTTGCCATCTTCGGGTTTTTCCGACAATTCAAGAGTCATATCTTCGAGGCTCTTCTCATTGTGGTTGGAGCTGCCATGGCATTGGGAAGAGCATCTCCGATATGGTCGGTCGTATCCACGATCCCTTTGATGAGACTCGGAAGATACCCGGAAAAGTGGTCGCTCCTGCTGGTCTTTGGAATGATCCTTTGCGCCAGTCGGACTCTTCACGAGGTTCTGGCGCAAACGAATCCGAAAATTCGGAGAGAGTTGTTTCGATCGATCCTGTGTATCGGAGCCATCTTGATCCTGCTCAGGCTTGCAACCCAGGCTCTCGGATGGTCTTCGCCAAATGGAAGCGATGCCTTACGAAGCTTGACTGGCCTTGGACTGGGATTTCTGTTCTTTCCCTTGGTTTTTTATGTACCACCATCGCGATCCCTCCGACAGGGTCTCGTGGTGTCTGCTTTCCTCCTGCTCCTTACCGGGTTCTCGATCAGCAACTCCAGGTTGGTGACTACCCGAGATTCGAAAGACCTTTTTGAGATTCCACAGTACCTGAGCCCTATCGCGAACAGGCATCAGGCTGGCCGACTCTTCCATCTGGCCAGCCTTCGAAGCGGGATGGCAGGTTCCGCCTGGATGGCCCCACCCCCCATGACCGCGATTTGGGGTGTTCGGAGCATCTTCGAAAGGGATCTTGATCTCAGTCGGCTCAGGTGGTCTCGCCAGGCAACGAAGATGAATCTTGACTTTTTCGGGGCTTATCCTCAGTTGACGATGCCTCAGCTTGCCAGATATGGGGTTGGATCTATGGCAAAGCTGATGAATCGAGGCTGTGAAGACCCTTCGCAGCTCGCTGTGGCACTGGTACCCGTTCCGGAGCCGGCGCCTTATATTTCATGTGTGGACAAAGTCTGGAAAATTCAGGATCCAAAGGAATGGTCAGACGCGACGATCAATGCGCTGGCTCGGAAGTCCGGGAGTTTTATCGTTATTGAAGGTCGTCATGCGGGCTTGCCCGAAAATCCGAGTCCCTGTGGAATTCAAATCGAGTCAGCGCAGCCCAATCGTCTGGTTGGTATCGTCAATGCGAAGGGGCCCAGGCTCTCGGTGATTCAAGTGAACCAGACCTGGGACCCTGGGTGGCGACTTCATATCGATGGGAAGGAAACAGAAATCTTCAGAAACGATATCTGTTTTTCTTCATTCGCCCTTCCTCCTGGAAAACACCATGTTGTTTTGGAATACCATGACTCTCTGGTCACGATGGGAATCGGAATTTCGTGCTCGACGGGACTTCTCATACTGCTGTTGGTCGCAGCATATTTCAAACACAAGAGATTTGAGGAAGTTCCAATCGCCGACACGAGATCCCCGGACCCGGTCTGATCGGGAAGATTGGAATCCATAGCGCCAAACGGGATTTCAGCCCCGATGACCGATCCTGGTGACCTGCTGAGGTCGGAGGTATGAACTCATCAGGCGGAAGGCAGGTATCAAGTTCCGCGACCGCATCGGCCCCGGATCCGGTTCCGGCTCCGGCTCCCGCTCCGGCCACGGAACCTGCTCCCGCTCAGGCTTCGGCCCCCGGCTCCTGCTGCCGGTGTTTTTTCGCCTGATGGTAGGCCCCGGGACTGCTTCGTGATACATTTCCCCGACCCGGGCAATCGCCCGGAGATGGAGGTCAAGATGTCAGTACCTTTGCTGGATCTCTCGCGGCAGTATCAACCCCTGAGGGAGGAGATCCTCGCCCGCATCGATGAGATCTGTTCGTCTCAGCGCTTTATTCTCGGCCCGATGGTTGCAGACTTTGAATCAGAAGCCGCCGAGCTGCTTGGTGTTCCGCACACCGTCGCCGTTTCCTCGGGAACGGATGCCCTGCTGATCAGCCTGATGGCCCTGGATATCGGTCCGGGAGATGAGGTCATCGTCCCGACCTTCACCTTTTTTGCCACCGCTGGAGTCGTCGCTCGACTGGGTGCGAAACCCATTTTCGTCGACGTCGACCCGGTCGATTACTGCATGGATCCGAAAGCACTGGAAGCCGCGATCACGCCGAAGACCCGGGCGATCATTCCGGTTCACCTCTTCGGTCAGGCGGCGAGAATGGATGAGATTCTGAAAATCGCCGGAGATATCCCCGTCATCGAGGACTGTGCCCAGGCCTGGGGCGCAGCTTTCGAAGGCCGCGGTGTGGGCTCGATGGGTCGCATGGGGGCCTTTTCCTTCTTTCCGTCCAAGAATCTCGGTTGCTTCGGGGACGGCGGTCTCGTCACCTGCAGCAGCCCGGAGGACGCGGCTCTCCTGAAGGAGCTTCGGATGCATGGGCAATCCGGTCCCTACCTCCACCCCAGGGTCGGCGGCAACTTCCGAATCGATGCGCTTCAGGCCGGGATCCTCCGGATCAAGGCGCCCCATGTCACAACATGGATCGAGGGTCGGCGGCGCAATGCCCGCCTCTATGCCGACTACGTCGAAGAGGCGGGGCTCGGTGAGTTCATCAGTCTTCCCGAAGCATTGGACGGTCGGGGCCATACCTTCAACCAGTTCGTCATCCGTGCGAAGCAACGGGACGAGCTTCGGGCGCACCTGCAGCAGGCGGGGATCGGATGCTCGGTGTACTACCCCCTCTGCCTGCACCTCCAGCCCTGTTTCGCCGATCTCGGCGGGGCGGAGGGTGACTGTCCCGTGGCCGAGCAGGCTTCACGGGAAGTCCTGGCCCTGCCGGTCTTCGGAGAACTCGAGGAGCGGGAGATCCGGGAAGTCGTCTCCGCCATTTCGGATTTCTATGCCTGACCGCTTTTCGGCGCTTTGAGTTCGGGGGATTCACGTGAAGATTCTCCTGATCAGTACCCGTTTTCCCCTTCCACCGACACGGGGACAACAGGTACGGAGCATCGAATGGCTGGAGGCCCTCAAAGAGCAGGAGTTGAGGCTCCTCTGTCCGGAGGCGCCGGAGGCGGACCCGACGGAACTCATCGCCCGAATCGGGCCCGGTTTGCGCATCCGTTGCTGGGCGGATTCTCTACTCAGGCGTTTCGCGGCAACTCCCCGGGGTCTGTTCCGGGGCCAGCCCCTCCAGGAGTCGATTTTCTCAACTGCCATGGCCCGGGCCATCCTCCGGACGATGCTCTCTGCTGAAGATCCGGATCTGCTCATCATCCAGATGGTGCGGTGCTCCTGGGCACTGGAGATCTGCCGGGAAGTCGCGCCTGAGCTTCCCATCCTCTTTGACGCGATCGACGCCATGGGTCTGCACTACAGCCGTCGGGCGGAGCGTGGTGGTTTTGGTTCCTTTTTCTCGCGAATTGAGGCCCGGCGATGCATGTTGAGGGAGCAGAGCCTGGCATCCGCGGCCGATTCGGTGACGGCGGTTTCCGGAAGAGACCTGGATTTTCTTCAGGCGCCGCCTGAAAAATCCAGGGTGATTCCCGTTGCAGGACGACCGATGTTGCTCGGGGATCAGCCGCGAGACCGAAAGAAGCTCGTTCTCAGTGGGAATCTCGGCTATCGCCCGACCATAGAGGGAGCCCTGTATTTTGCCCGCTCCATCTGGCCCCGGCTGAAAGAGAAATTCCCGGATCTCAGCTGGGATCTGGCAGGCGCCCGGCCGCCCCGGAGCATTCGACGCCTGGCAAAGATCGAGGGAATCGAAGTTCACGCAAACCCCGAGAGTCTGACCCCATTCCTGGCCCGCGCCGGCATTGCCATCGCGCCGATGGCCTCGGGTTCCGGAGTCCCGATGAAGGTGCTGGAGGCCTGGGCGGCCGGCCTCCCGGTCATTGCGCATCCCTGGACGCTGGCCGGAGTCGAGGGGAAGAATAAACCCGTGCTTGAGGCGGAGACGCCGGAGGAGTGGGTCGATGCGATTCGCCTTCTCCTGGAGGATGAGGAGCAGCGAAACCGACTGGTTGAAGAGGCTCGAAGCATCTGGCTGGAGATCTACCACCCCGACGCTGTCGCGGAGGCGATCCGGAAAATGGTCCGGGATACGGTTGTCGGAGCAGGGGCGGGGAGCCGCAGACCGGAGCCGGAGCAGGGATAGGAGCAGCAATCCGGAGCGGGAGCAGGAGCCGCAGACCGGAGCCGGCGCGTTCGTGGGTCTTCAGGCGGAATGCGTGGGCCGGCCCGACCCTGGTATCCGGAGTCTGAGCAGGGGGCGTGGCCGAGACCGATGCGGTCGTGGGGTGTTCCGACCGTTTCGAGTGTGAACTGCCGGATCAGCTGCGCGTCTGGGGCGTCAGACCCGGCCCTGGAATCGGCTCGCGGCTCTTGCTCCTGCTCCTGCAGAATACCGGGACGGTTGATCGTCAAAAGGCCGCAAAGGCCTTTGAACTCTTCGACCAGGTCCGGTCGATAGAAAGAGGTTGTTGCATTCGCGGCGGGGAGGGGCCGGCGAGCGGCGAGACCTAAGCCGGAGGCCAAAAGAGCCAAGTGCCGCAGGCACGAGGTCAAAGGTCGTGGACATTCTCACCGGGCCGGATCGTCGCGAAGGTGTGGAGATGGGATGAGCAGTGGTTCCGAAGGGGCCGCTGATCGTGCCATATCCGCGGCTGCAGTAGATCCGATCAGTCCGGTGAGAATGTCGTGACATTGTGAAGCGATGTCCACGACTCCCATCGCGCTCACGCCAACCACTCGTGTAGCGTCGGGCGGGGCTGCTCTCCCGCGATGCCGGGGTGCTCGGGCGAGATAAGCTGGCCTCGTGGCCGCGAAATCGAAGACCGTGTGCATCCGGCGCGTGGGAGTGCAGTTCCGTCCGGCGCGGCCCCCTCTCAAAAAAGGGGGTGTGCCTCTCTCGCTCGAATCTCCGGAGGTCCCGTGGGCCGGCCTGCCCCGGCGGGCCGGGGCCGGACGAGGCGGATGGCGGGAGGGGAGCGTGCTTCCCGACGTCTTCCGCTCGCACGGGTAGGCCGTGAAACGGCCGTCTCCACTGGACCGCTTCGCCTCAAACCAAAGCACAGCGCAAATACCTCTCCTTCGCGATTCCACATGAAAGGCTCTGAGGGCTCGTGTATACTCCTGCGCCTGATGTCCCCGATGGGACTCCGGAGTCAGGAGGCCACACGCGGCCCCGGCTCCGTCAATCGATCGATCAGCAACACGCCTGGAGGAAAGATGAGTCAGCAGCCGAAGAGCCAGAATATTACGAAAATCGAAACCAAGATCAGCCGCGAAGACCGCGAGAAGATGATGGGGCAGAAGGGTGTGACCGTCTGGTTCACCGGGCTGTCAGGTTCGGGTAAGAGTACGGTCGCCATCGAGGTCGACCGGATTCTGACCAACCGCGGGGCCGTCTGCACCATCCTCGACGGTGATAACGTCCGCCATGGACTCAACAGCGACCTCGGCTTCTCTCCGGAAGACCGGAATGAGAATATCCGTCGGATCGGCGAAGTGGCCAAGCTTTTCACCGAGACCGGGATCATCAACCTCACCGCCTTCATCTCGCCCTATCGCGCCGACCGTGACCGGAACCGGCAGATCCAGGGCGAGGGTGATTTCATCGAGGTCTTCGTCGATGCACCTCTCGATGTCTGCGAGCAGAGGGATCCCAAGGGCCTCTATGAGAAGGCTCGTGCCGGGATCATTCCCGAATTCACAGGAATCTCAGCTCCTTACGAGGCGCCGGAGAAGCCCGAGATCGTGCTCAACACAGGAGATCAGAGCCTCGAAGAGAGCGCCGGCATCGTGATCGCCTACCTCGAAGAAAAGGGCTACATCAACAAGGCCTGAAGACTCAATCGGGCCACGGCCTCAGTTGAGAATCTTCAGCAGGACCTTCCCGTATTTCTCCGCGAGTTTCGGACCGATGCCGCGGACTTCGAGAAGTTCGTCGGAATCGCTCGGCTGGGCCCGGACCAGGGCCTCCAGGGTTCGATCCGTCATGATCCGGAAGGCGGGAGTCCGTCTCTTGCGAGCCTCCTGAAGGCGCCAGGCTTTGAGTTCGGCCAGGAGGTTTTCCTGGGCCCGATCGAGGATCTGGTCCGCGGGAATGGGGGCTCGTTTTCCGTGTCTTGAGGTCTTCTTCTTCGAGACCGATTTTGCCCGGGATTTGACATGGGAAACCATGCGGATGGAGGAGAGATCCAACTCGCTCCTGAAGGCGGCTGCGGCCCCGAGATAGACGCGCTCGAAGTGAATGGTCCTTCCCTCCTTGACGAAGGAATCGGGCTGGAGATCGACGAGATCCGCCCGGGCCAGGGCACGGAGGATTTCGTTAAACGAGCCGCGAGGTCCGCCGGGCGCCAGCTCCTTGAAGAGCTGGCCGCTCGTCCGCCCGTCCCGCTGGCGGAGTTCCGCCAGGATATCTTCCATCAGGGAGATTTCGGCCTCATCCGGAGGATGGTATTCAACGGCCAGGGTCTTTCCGGAGGCGCACTGGTCGCAGATACCACAGCTTCGACCGTCGTCGCTGCGGTCGCCGAAATGTTCGACCAGGGTCTTCATCCGGCAGGAGGATGAGCCCGCGAATCGACAGATCTCTTCCAGCTGGG
Source organism: Thermoanaerobaculales bacterium (assembly GCA_024763555.1). Lineage (GTDB taxonomy): Bacteria > Acidobacteriota > Thermoanaerobaculia > Thermoanaerobaculales > Sulfomarinibacteraceae > JANTFG01. The sequence goes on along the minus strand of JANTFG010000039.1, from coordinate 4,299 downwards.
CCATGCGGTGCCGTCGCTGCAGCGGATAGCTCTTGCGCCAGCTCTCGGTGCCGCGAAGGGCGCGCTCTTCAGGATCCACCAGTGCGCCCCCATGGATCCAGAGCTGGTTGAGACATGCGGTCAGGGTCTCCGGATCCAGACCCGTCTTCCTCTCAAGATCCCCCTTCTCGACAGTCTCCGAGCCCAGGCGAGAAAATACCAGTTCGAGTTTTGCCGCTTCGGGGTAGTCCTTCTGATGAAAATACTCCTGGGTCCGGCGGTCGGCCCAGGACCAGAGGAGGATTGCACGGGACTCATTTCCATCCCGTCCCGCGCGACCGATCTCCTGGTAGTAATTCTCGATACTTCCCGGCAGTGCCGTGTGGATCACCGTGCGGATATCGGCCTTATCCACCCCCATCCCGAAGGCGATGGTCGCGACGACCATCTCCAGTTTCCCGCCCATGAAGGCCGCCTGGACCTCGTCCCGCCTCCGGGGGGGCAGACCGGCGTGGTAGGCCGCAGCCGGGCCGATCGCCGACAGTTCTTCGGCGAGACTCTCGGTTTCCTTCCGACTCGGTGCGTAGACGAGCGCCGGCCGCCGCGCGGGGTCCTTGAGGATTTTCTGAACGATCCCCGCCCGCGACGAGGGAGGCGCCTCCAGGCATTCGATGGCCAGATTCTCCCGGCGGAATCCGCGGATAAATCGTCGGGCCTGAGGGATTCCGAGCTGGCTGAGAATGTCCTCCTGCACCCGGGGTGTGGCCGTCGCCGTCATCGCCAGCAGGGGCGTTGAATCAGGACGCGGGAGCCGCTCGCCGACGAGACGGTAGTCCGGTCGGAAATCATGGCCCCACTGGGAGATGCAGTGGGCCTCGTCAACGGCGACCAGGCGCGGTGGATAGTCTTTGAGAAACTTGATGAACCATGGAACCGCCAGCCGTTCCGGAGCGACGAAGAGAAAATCCAGGCGGCCCTCCCGCCAGGCGATTCCCGCACGGGCGATTCCTTCGCGATCCATACCCGAGTGAAAGCGGTCGGCCCGGATTCCCTGCGCCTGCAGCTTGGCGACCTGATCCTCCATCAGAGCGATGAGAGGCGAGATGATCAGTGCCGCGCCTCCCCGCATCACTCCGGGAAGCTGGTAGCAGAGGCTCTTCCCTGATCCCGTCGGCATGACCAGCAGGAGATCTTCGCCGGAAAGTGCCGCCTGACAGACCTCTTCCTGGTAGGGTCTGAAGGCTTCGAAGCCAAAGTGCCTCTTCAGTGCCTCTCTCAGACCCGGCATCTAGTCACCACGAACAAATGGATTTGATCTCTTTTCCCGACCGATGCTCGTATCCGGGCCGTGTCCGCAGATGACCCGCGTCTGATCATCGAGGGTGTAGAGACGGGTGCGAATTGATTTTTCCAGCACCTCGAAGGAGCCGCCCCAGAGATCGGTGCGACCGATGGAACCGGAGAAAAGGACGTCGCCGACAATGGCGATCTTCTCCGGCTCGTGGAGGATGAAACAGACCGATCCCGGTGAATGACCCGGCGTATGCCGGACTTCGAGGCTGAGACCTCCGACAGCAATCTGTTGTCCGTCTTCCAACCGGAGGGTCGGTGGAGGAGGGTTTTCAACCTCCAGGCCGAAAAGCCTGCCCTGTTCTTCGAGACCCTCGTAAAGCGGCAGATCCTCCGGGTGGAGGGCGATCGGTGTTCCCGGCGGGAGCATGGCGGCCAGTTCGGCGCTTCCCCCGGCGTGGTCCATGTGAGCGTGCGTGTGGAGAATCGCCTTCGGACGCAGTCCTGATTCCCGGATGATTCCGAAGATGCGCTCGGCCTCGTCACCGGGATCGATGATGACGACCTCCCCGGATTCCCGATCTCCGAGAATCGTGCAGTTCGCCTGGATCGGTCCCGTCGGAAAAGTCTGGAGGAAGATCACCGGATGATGTTCTCGACCAGCCGGCCCAGAAGGATCCGGAGTTTCGCGGCGGCCTCCTGGCCGGCCTCCATGACCTCCTGGTGGGTCAGGGGCCGATCGACCAGGCCGGCCGCCGGGTTGGAAGCCAGGGAGATGACGAGGTTCTTCATTCCCGCCTGTCGGGCGGCAATGACCTCGGGGACGGTGGACATACCGACGACGGTCCCGCCGAGTTTCCCGAGCATCCTCACCTCGGCGGGTGTCTCGAAGGAGGGGCCGAGCATCGCGACATAGACCCCCTCGAAGACCTCGAACCCGGCCTCCCGGGCGAGCCTGAGGGCGATTTTCCTGTATTCGGGATCATAGGTATCACTCATGTCGGGGAATTGCGGCCCGAAATCGCGGCCCCAGGCGCCGACTAAGGGGTTGCTGGCCTGGAGATTGATGTGATCGGAGATGATGACCAGGGATCCCGCGGGAATCTCCGGATCGAGACTGCCCGTGGCGTTTGTCGCCAGCATCAGCTCGGCGCCCAGCAGGGCGGCAAGACGCACCGGCGCCACGACCTCGGCCGGGGAATAGCCCTGGTAGAGGTGAAAACGCCCGTTCATCACCATCAGACTTTCTTCGCCGCGTCGCCAGAGGGTGATGGAGTGGTCGTGGCCTTCCAGATGGTGCATGTCAAAGGGCATGATCTCGGCCATCGGGATCTTTTCGGAAGCCTCCCAGCCTGGAATCTCCAGTTTGAGGCCGGAGCCCGCCACCATCAGGGCGCGGAGTTTCTTCGGTTGATAGCGGTCGCCGAATTCCCGGGCGAGATCTCTGAGAACGGATGGAGTCAGTGCACTGCTCATGGCTTCAGGGTACTCGATCGCCCGAGAGCGGGCAACGGGGGATCGGGAGAGGTGTTCGCGCTGTAGTTTGCTTTGAGGCGAAGCGATCGAGTGGAGACGGCCCTTTCACGGCCTGCTCGGGCGAGTGGAAGGCTTCGGGAAGCACGCTTCCCTCCCGTCATCCGCCTCGCCCGACCCACGCATTCCGCTTGAAGAACCACCACCGCATCGGCTCCGGGGTCGGTTTCGGCTCCGGCCACGGTTTGCCGCTCCGGTTCCGGATCTGCGGCGCCCCGCCGGCGGATCCAGCGGAAGACTCGTGAATGTCCCCGTCCGCCCTTGTGTGCCTGTCGGCAGCCCGGTGCGGGTGACTCTCGATTTTCTCCTGATTTGCTATTGACAAAGGAAGAGGGGGGAGGGTTAGAGTGTCAGGGAAGACAACTGGGAGGTTGATTATAAAAAGGTTGCTGGTCTGCTTATTTGTTCTCGCTATTTTCGTAATCTCCGGTGCGCGCCTGCGGGCCGAGCCAACCGGTGGCCCAGGTTCCGGGAGACCGTGTATTGGACAGGATGATCCGGGAGGCGCAGTGTGTTGGTGCCAAGGCTATCTGATGGGTATTCCATTCTGTCAGTCTTTCGTGAACAGTTCCGGCACCTGCGATACAACTGACACGACCCAGGGCTGTTTACCCTCGGGTTGCGGCTGCTTCTGCGCGGTGGTGAACAGTTGAGGCGCAGGAGTCTTTTTTTTCTTCTGCTCATTGTCCTTGTGGGCAGCCTGAATACGGCTGCAGCGGTGGATCTTGCTCTGCGCATTACGGGGATTGACGAGCCCGTCAAACTCGTTGTTGAGGCCTCAGCTACGGATTCTAAAGAGGTGATCAAAGCATCAAATCGGGTCCAATCCGGTGCTGTACTCCACTTGAATCTTGCCGGGAACCACATCTGGAAAATTACCGGTAGCGTAGTGGGTTACTGGACGCCCGGTCAGACGATTTTCTTGAGAGAGAGTCAGGAAAAGGATGCCATATTTCTGAAATTCTGGCCGACCACTTCCGTTAATGGCCATTTCTCGGTCGCTGATAAGGCCTCAAAGCCGCAATCCCTCCGGGCGTATTTTCAACCCCCTCCCGATGCCGGAGATGAAAATCCGCCGGAAGGATCGGTCCGCTGCGAAGTTCTGAACTCTGATTTTTCCTGCGATCTACCTTTGGGTAAATGGGATCTCAAGATTCGAGCGCCTGGTTTTGTTTCTCACTTCTTCTGGGGAAAAGTCCTGAAGGGCGGGAAGGCGCTTGAACTCGGGACACTCCGTTTGAAACAGGGGGGCTCCATCATGGGCTTTGTCAGTCTGGAAGGTCATCCCCGCCATGGTCTTGATGGGTGCAGAGTAGAGCTCAGGGAGGTCAAGACGGGTCACGAACAGAAGGATGACCTGGAGAGGAGATTGAATGAGAAAGCAGAAATGGAGAAGGTCAATAGCCGTGGCTTCTTCCACTTTCAGGGTGTCGCCCCCGGGATTTTCGAGCTGAATGTCACCCACCCGGATCTCGCTCCCGAGCGTGTATTCCCCGT
>JANTFG010000038.1 GCA_024763555.1 Thermoanaerobaculales bacterium | reverse complement strand
CCGTGTGGTACTGCAGGGTGATGGTCGGGGGAAGAACGGCCACATCGCCCAGTTTCGCTCCGCCGAGGGCCCCGCCCTGCGCAGCGATATCGTGCGTCGTGGTTGCGGCGATGGCCTCAACGCCCCAGTTGTTATTAAACATGTAGGTCACATCGACTTCGGGAACGGTGTCGCTGTCCACGGCTGCTTTTGTTCCCGTATCGCCGATGGTGGAACTGCTGTCGTTCGGTGACACAGAGACCAGCCGTCCACGGACAATCCAGTCCCCTGCGTCTGCCACCGCCGGAATCAGTACCATCACCAATGCGAGTGTCAATAGTTGAAAGATCTTCCTCATTTGTCCCTCCTTCTTTTTAGTTGCCGCTCTCCACGGCCTTAATCGAAGCCCACCCTCCGAATCATGCCGTTGCAGAACACAATCATCCTCAGGGCAGGTGCCATAAGCGGATTCTATCACGTTAACAGGAATATCTCTCGAAACTTCAGCAGAAAGGAAAATGAAAGGTCTCAAGACCTGAGGGTGGTAAATCTCCGCCTAAGGAGCCAACTATGACGTCATATCAACTATTCAATAGATCCCGAGAAAGCCGGGTTCTGCTTCCATCATGAGCTAGTTCCGAGCCCGCGATTGGGTGCAAATTCTCAAAGTTCCTCCGGACCACCGTAGATCTTTTCGCCGGGAAGCCCGGCGCCGGAGGCGTCATCTTCGAGGTCGCGTCCCGGAAAGTGCAGATCCCTGAACTCCCGGTAAAATTCGTGCTGAATGACCAGCTTCATGATCTCGTTGGTCCCCGTCCAGATCGTGATCAGACGGACATCGCGCAGCATCCGTTCGACTGGGTAGATATTGGTGTAGCCGATACCGCCCAGGATCTGCATGGAGTGGTTGACGACCTGCCATGCCGCCTCAGTCGAGAAATACTTGGCTTCGGAGACCAGGCGGCGGGCCGGACCCGCGGCGACTCCCCGATCGATCGCAGCAGCCGCGCTGTGATTGAGAGCCCGGGCGGCATCCAGCTGGGTCAGGCCCTCTGCGATTTTGAAGCTCACGCCCTCGAACTGACGAACCTTCCGGCCGAAGGCGTGGCGCCGGTCGGCATAGCGGGTAGCGATCTCCAGGCAGGCCCGGCCCATCCCGACCGCGCCCCCGGCCGAGGTCAGGCGCTCGGGAACCATCATCCGGTGAAAAACCTCGGTACCGTGTCCCAGGCCGGCTTCTCCGCCGAGTACATTTTCGAGCGGCACCCGGACATCCCGAAAGACCAGCCGCCCGGTTCCCCCGCCGCGGGTTCCCATCAGCTCATAGACGTTCTCGACCTCGACGCCCTCCCCGCGTTCCACGAGAAAGGCCGTCATCCCCTTCTTGGGATCGGGCTCATCCTCGATACGGGCATAGACCAGGATGACATCGGCCCCCTCAGCGCCCACGACGAAGCGTTTCTGGCCGTTCAGGACGAAAGCGTCGCCGTCGCGTCTGGCGGTCGTCACGGCGCCGAAGAAATCGGAGCCTCCCCGGGGTTCCGTCAAGCCCTCCGCCGCCGCCAGCTCGCCTCGCAGCATCGGGACGAGAAAATGCTCCTTCTGCTCCTCGGTGCCGAAGGCCTCAATGGCCTCACCGACGATGGAGATGAGAGACCAGAGGCAGGCCAGGGAGGTTCCCAGGACCCCGATCTCTTCAAGGCCTGCCATTTCCGCGGTCCAGGGGAGCGATCGCCCTCCGTAGTTTTCAGAAAAGCGGGGACCGAGGAGATGACGTCTCCCCGCCTCCTCCAGAAATTCGCGGGGAAACACGATCTTCTCCGCATCCATATCCAAGAGCATCTGCCTCGGAATCGAAGAGGCAAAGCTCCTCATTTCATCACGGAACTCAAGGGCATCGTCATCAAGCAGGTAGTCCATATTGACCTCCCCGGCCGATCCGACTTCTGGTCGAAGCCATCCACTCGATTCTATCGCGTTTTCCAGTTCCCTCCCGGCCGGTGATGGGAAATGCTGAATCGGCGGCGGAAGAGGGAGGCCCAGCGGCAGAATCGTCATCGACTCCAGCGACAGGCTCAGCACCGGTGGCAGCGACAACCCGGGCAGGCCCGCTCAAGTACCCGCGATCGCTGGATCCCTGTTCGCCGTCCCCCCTTCTGGCTCCCGGTTTCCGCTCCAGACCCCGGTTCTCTCCCGTAGCCCGCGACCGGAATTCTTGATTCAGTGTGACGAATCAGCTAGGCTGGTTTCGTCCCGAAGCGGAGGTTTCATGAACACGAAGAAGCGTTGCGTCCCGGTCCTTTTTGCAACTCTCAGTCTTGTTTTGCTCCCGATGGCCTGCCGCCCGGGTCCGGCCCCGGAGAAAGCGCCGGAAACCGTGACCCTCTCCGGCCACTTTCTCGCAGCCGATGGACAGGCGCCGAAAATGGCGAATATTTCCTTTGCTCGCAGGTCTGCGGAGGGTCCGGGTCTGCACCTCGAGGCTGCCGACGAAACGGGCGCCTTTAGTATCGCTCTGCCGAAGGGTCTTCCTCTGAATGTCCGCTTCACGGCGGTTGATCACGAGGAAATCGTCCTGCCGATTCTGCTGGACGCTGACGCGACCCTTGAAATTCAGCTCAAGCCCAATCCCTTCCGGGAGAGTTTCGACTCAGTCAGGATCGTGGGTCCCTGGAATCGGTACAGTATGGCGAAGCCCGACGAGATGCAGGCTCAGAAGGATGGAACATTCGTCCGGGAGGTGGAATCTCAGGAAGAAACCATCGGGTACGAACTCGGGAATATTACGACGAACGACCACTGGGTCAACGGTACGATGGCCGATGCCTTCGAGTATGACGGGGGCGGTGACTATCGTTCTCTCATCCATCCAAGCGGAGGGAAGGCCCTCATTGTTTTCGATCCGAAACTCCTGCCGAGATATCCATCAGAAGGACTGCCGAAGTTTGATTTTGACGAGGCTCATGAAGATCTGGAGACGATGGGAACTCTGGCGGTCGATCATCAAGGGCTGCTCTCCTCCATCAGAAAGGCGATGGTCCTTTTTATGGAGAAAGGAGGGAATCCGAAGGATTTCCGCTTTGAGGGCTCAGAATTAAAAAACGAACTCCTGATGGCCATTGGACATGGGGCCTCCAAGCTGGTGCGCGGCTACGCGGCCATTCTACTGGCTTCAGACTCACGCCAGATTCCAGGACTTGAGCTTTCTGATGACGAGTGGAAGGCCGTGCGCGAAGCGGCGCCCGCAAGATCCCGGATCTGGACCTTCCAACCCGCGGGTCTTCATGCAGCCGGGAGAGAGTACCCGGATTTCCTAAAGGATGTACTTGATCACAGTCCCGACGCCCTCGTTCAGCGGGAAGCCCTGGCCGCCCTCATCAGTGATGCCGCCACCAAGAATGACATGGCGTCTGCCCGGGAGTACTACGCTCGCTTGAAAAAGGACTACGGGAAGTTGCCGGGTTCCTCATTCATGCTGGCCGAGATCAACCCCGACAAGAAGATCAGAGCTGGGAATGCCCTTCCCGATTTTTCGCTCAAACTGATGGACGGAACACCGATCACCCGGGATGATCTCAAGGGCCATTGGACGCTGATCGATTTCTGGGCGACCTGGTGCGGCCCCTGCGTTGGTGAGATGCCGAATCTCAAGGCGGCCTGGGAGAAGTTTCATCCCAGGGGTTTCGAGATCCTCAGTATCTCCCTGGACGCGACTCCGGAGGATGTGGAGAAATTCCGAAAAGGAGAATGGAAGATGCCCTGGAAAAATGTTTTCCTCGAGGGCGGTTTTCAATCTGAGACAGCCCGGGATTTCGAGCTTTTCGGAATACCCAAGCCCCTTCTCATCTCCCCCGACGGGAAGATTGAAGCGGTTGAGCCGGAAACCCGTGGGAAGCAGCTGCTGAACACCATCGAAGCGGCCATGCACACGGCAGATGAAGACGCCGGACATGAGTGAGAGAAGACTCGAGCCCTGGGAGTTGCTGGAGCGGCGGGAGCTGGGAGATTTCCGGATCTTCCGCCTGGCGGAAACCCGGCGGCGCTCGGCGGCTGATGGCCGGGAACACTCCTTCTACCTGCTGGATACACCGGACTGGATCAACATCATCGCCCTGACATCTTCAGGGGAGATCCTCCTGATCGAGCAATACCGCAACGGCACGGATCAGATTACCCTGGAAATCCCGGGCGGGATGGTCGATGCCGGAGAAGATGCTGAGGAAGCCGCGCGCCGGGAACTCGAGGAGGAAACGGGCTACCGCGCTGAGCAACTCATCGATATCGGCTGGGTCGAACCCAACCCCGCCTTTCTCAACAACCGCTGTACAACCTTTCTGGCTCTGGGTTGTCGACCGGAAGGTGAGACGAATTTCGACCCGGCGGAGGACATCGTCCTCAAACTTCGACCGATGGAAGATTTCACCCGTCTGATCGATGCCGGAGAGATCCGGCACGCCCTGGTTCTCGCCGCTCACGATCATCTTCAGCGGGGGATTGCGGTGGGCGCGGAGTGGGCCGACCTGCTTCCCTGAGTCGGTGATGCGCTTCCGGGCGGCATTGGCGACAGGGGCAGGGACGACGGTTCCGGAAAGGGCGACGGTGTGTGGCCGTCAGTGAAGGCCTGCCGCGCATTCAGGGCGAGAAATTAACCCGATCCCCGACCCAGTTGAAGTAGAACCACCAGCCTGACTCTCCCCCAAGCTGATCCCGGTCGTCCCCTGGGGCACAGCAGTTCGTTCCTCCGGGGAGAATGCTACTCAGAGGCTGGCCGCCGACGAAGGGCACATCATCCGGCAAGGGGATGGCGTCGGCATCGGACTCTCTCAAAAAGCCCATGAAGAGCCCGGTGGCGACATGATCGATCGAAAAGGCTGGATCGGAGAAAACCACCTGCGCTTCCTGCAGGGGAACGAGCGCACCGTTGATTTCCATCCACATCGTCGTCGAGCGACTTGCGACACATTCCGGCGTGGGCTCCGAGATGGCCGGGGAATACCCCGAAGTCGTTCCGGGCAGGACCGTCGGGCAGGGTCCCGAGGGCAGGCCGTCATTCCGAAGATACTCGACTCCCCCTTCCGCCGGATATCCGCACTGTGTGTCCTCCATAGGCGCACTGCACTCAGCATCGACCATGGCCAGAGCGCCATCGACAATAACACCGTTAAAGGGGCGGAAGAGCAGCACAGTGCTTGAATCCAGGAAACCGTCACCATCATCATCCGTCGTGATCGCCGTCTCCACCTGCTCGTTAAAGCTCGGTGCAACACCTGAAATACCCTGATCCGTCACATCCTGGCAACCCAGAGGGAAGCCGGTGTCAATGTACAGATGAGGATCCCTGAGATCGAAATCACTGTAGCGAATCGCGTCCGGGATATCTCCGTTGCGAAGCTCGCTCCAGCGCGCGGTATCGCCGCTCTCGACGCCGTCTCCGAAGAGAAGTTGCCCCTTCAGTGCGGGGGCCGACAGCATCGCCAGAAATATGATGATCGACGCCGGCTTTCTCATCCTCCGTGTCCCCATAAGATCAGAGAACCACGCCGCGCTGGGAGTTCTCGATAAAGTCGATGACCCGGCAGACCTCAGCGGTCATCTCGACCTCCAGCCGCGCCTTCTCGATCGCCTGGGCGGTGTTGAGTTTCGGATGATGCAGCAGTCTCCAGAGATCTTTGAGGGCTTTGCGCTGCTTCAGGGAATAGCCCTTGCGCTGGAGACCGATGCTGTTGGGTCCATAGCATTTGGCCGGGCGGTTGCCGACGGTCTTCATGTAGGGCAGAGCATCCTTGGTGACGATACTCCCACCCCCGATAAAGGCTTGGAAACCCACGGTACAGAACTGGTGGACGGCGCAGAAGGCGCCGACGGTCGCCTCGTCCTCGACCTCGACGTGGCCGGCGAGGGTAGCATTGTTGGCGAAAATCACCCGGTCTCCCACCTGACAGTCGTGGGCGACATGGACGTAGGCCATAAAGAGGGAGTTGCTGCCGATTCGGGTGATGCCTCCGCCGCCGGGAGTCCCCCGGTGGATGGTGACAAACTCGCGGAAGACATTATTGTCGGCGATCTCGAGACGCGTGGGCTCGCCTGCGTACTTGAGATCCTGGGGCGGGGCGCCGACCGAGGCATGGGACTCGAAGATATTTCCCTTCCCAATGCTGGTCTTTCCGGTCAGGCGGGAAAAGGCTCCGACCCGACACCCATCCCCGAGGCTCACCTCGGCATCAATCACACAGTAGGGTCCCACGACCACGTCTTTGCCCAGGGTGGCGCCCGGATCGACGATGGCGCTCGGATGAATCTCGGTACTCATGTTCTCTCCGTCATGGCGGACATCAGATCGGCCTCCACGGCCACCTCGCCGTCGACCAGGGCACGCCCGTGAATCTTGGCAAAGCCTCTCCGCTTCGAGAGGACCTCGACTTCAAAAATCACCTGATCTCCGGGAATGACCGGACGGCGGAAGCGACAGTTATCGATTCCGCTGAAAAAAATCAGCTTGTTCTCGCGATCTTCAACCTGGCTGAAAAGAAGGTAGCCTCCGGTCTGGGCCAGGGCCTCGACGAGAAGCACGCCCGGCATGACCGGATCTCCGGGAAAGTGTCCTGTGAAACAGGGCTCGTTGAAGGTGACGTTCTTCAGGGCGCGGATGGATTTCTCCTCCATTTCCAGGACCCTGTCGATCAGCAGAAAGGGATAGCGGTGGGGCAACACCTTCATGATTTCCCTGACATCGATCATGCTTCCTCCTTCATGTGTTCGAGTTGCCGCTCGATTTCATCAATTCTCTTTCTCATCTTCTCCAGCCGCGCCAGACCGGCCTGGGCCCGCACCCATTCCCGCCGGGGACGAGCCGGGATTCCTGAAACCAGCGCTCCGGCATCAAGATCTTTGAAAACACCGGTCTTCGCGCTGATCTGGGCGCCGTTGCCGATCTTGAGGTGGCCTGCGGCGCCCGCCTGGCCTCCCATCACGACATAAGCCCCGAGTTGCGTCGAACCCGCAATACCGACCTGGGACACGAGAATGGATCCGGGCCCGACTGAGACGTTATGAGCGATCTGGACGAGGTTATCCACCTTGACGCCCCTGCCGATCCGCGTTTCTCCCAGAGTCGCCCGGTCGACGCAGACATTGGCGCCCAGCTCCACATCGTCTTCCAGGACCACAATGCCGACCTGGGGAACCTTATGATGGACCCCGTCGACACTCGCGTAACCGAAACCATCGCCACCGATGACGACCCCGCCCTGGAGAATGCAGCGATTTCCGATCCGGCAACCGTCCTCAATCACGATCCTCGGGTGGAGGAGACAGTCTTCACCGACCTCGACCATCCGGCCGAGAACGCATCCCGCACCGATGTGCGTTCGGGCGCCGATGATTGAACCGGGACCGATGACCGCCTGAGGTCCCACGCTGACACCTGCTCCCAGCCCGACATCTTCAGCCACGACGGCCGAAGGATGCACCCCCTCCGTCTCAGAAGGCCGAGGGTAGATCAGCTCCAGCGCTCGGGCCAGGAGAAGATAGGGCTCAGGAGCGATGAGAAGATTTCGTCCAGGGAGAAGCCCGGCATCGGCGACAATGACCGCGCCGGCTTCGCTCAGCTTCGCCTTGGCGATGTACTTCCTGTTGTGCAGAAATGAAAGATCCTCGGATCCGGCTTCATCCAGGGGACGGATGTTCCGGATCCGAAGATCGGGATTCCCGGCCAGCTCGGCGCCAAGCCGCTCGGCAAGATCACCAAGGCGCCAGGAGGACATTACTGGGCCGTATTAAAGCGACGGATGACCTCGTCGGTGATATCGACGGCGTCGTCCGCGTAGACCAGTCCGGACTGGAATTTGTTGAAGATCAGGGTCAGACCCTTCTCCTTACCCACGGTATTGATTACGGGCAGGATTCGCTGTTCAAGTCCACCGAGAGCCTTCCGTCGCGCATCGTCCAGTTCCCGCTGAGCATCATCCTGAAAACGCTTCAGTTCAATGCCCTTGTCCTGGATCGTCTTTCCCATCGCCTCGATCTTCTCGTCGGAAAGGGTGAAGCGCTGCTTGGAGAGCTGCTCCTTCAGGGCATCCAGCTCCTGCTGGAGTTTCTGGCCCTCGGCGATCTTGGAATCCTGGAGCCCCTTGAGCTTGCCCAGTGCTTCCTTGCCGGCATCCGACTCGGTCACAACCCGCTGCACATCGATGACGGCAACCTTGACCTGAGCCGAAACAGTGGCTGCGGCAGCCAGAACCATGATCATGATAAAGAACTTCTTATTCAACATTATGCCTCCTTGAGCTTTCCTCTGGAAAGCTAGAATGTAGTACCGATTGAGAATTGGAAATCACTGGATTTCTCGTTGGGGAAAGGATCGACGACGATCCCGTAGATGAAACGAATCGGCGCCTGGAAGATCGGAAGGAAGATCCTCAGCTCGGCGCCGTAACTCTGGCGATACAGACTCCAGTCCCAGCCCTGTTCCTCCGCATAGGTGTTCCCGAGATCCGTAAAGAGGACGAACTTGACCGGGCCGCCGATCCGGAACTGATATTCCAGATTCAGCAACCAGTAACGGTCGCCTCCCAGGACGGAACCTCCGGAGGAGTAGAAATACTCCCCGTCGGCAGTTCGCGGCCGGACGGAATAGTAGGGAAAGCCCCTCAAGGTTCGATCGCCTCCGAGGCGGTAAAGCTCATAGAGTGGGATCGTGGAATCGTTATAGGTGTAGAACTTCCCGATCTCGGCATTGAAGGCAAAGATCGATTTCGACTTCCGCCCAAGGGGAATGAACTTGGTCAGGGTGGCTTCCGGACGAATATAGTCGAAATCACCACCCAGGGGACCGCCGGCCATCCTGACCCGGAAGTTGATTCCGGTCCCGCGGTTCGGATCAAAGGGGTCGTCCCGACTGTCATAACGGTAGGCCGGAGTGAAAGACACCGTCCTTCCGTCGAAATACTCATAGGCTCGCTCCAGCGGGACCGCTTCCAGGGGAGGCAGATCGAAGGGCCGATCGTGACCGCCGGTCGCATCACCCGGGAAGCCCGCCCGGGAGATCGCATAGTGGGATTTGACATCTTCGAAGGAAAAGATGCCGCTGAGGGATCCCCACATCCCGAGGCCGAAACCCAGGGTCAGGGAAGCGCCGGTGGTTTCCCGGTAATAATCATAGATATCGGTACTCGTTGAGAAGATCGAGGCTCCGAGCAGGATCCGCCGATCAAAAAGATAGGGTTCCGTGAAAGTCAGGGTGTAATAGTCCGAACGGCCACCGGCCTGGAGAGAAACACCAAGGGTCTCGCCCCGGCCAAGGAAATTCCGGGTATTAAAGGAGGTCTGAGCGAAGAATCCATCGAGTTCGGAATAGCCCGCGCCGAACTGCAGATCGTTCCGTCCGACCTCTTTTCCCTTGACGGTGACGTTGACCCTCTTGTTCTCCTCGTCGAAGTCGAAATCCAGGGGTTCGTCTTCCAGCTTCCAGTAGCCGAGGGCATTGACCTTGTACACCGAGGACTTGAAGAGGCCCATGTTCATCCAGTTGCCCTCTGGCACCCGAAACTCCCGCCGCAGAACCTTGTCCCGCGTCGTGGTGTTCCCTGAGAACTCCAGGCGCCCCAGCTTGTAGCGATCCCCCTCGAAAATATCGACGCTGACATCGACGACGTGGTCGGCGCCATCGCGCTTCTTCCGCATCTCGTTGGTGTAGGCGTAGACGTAACCGCGGTTGTGATAGAGATCCCGGATCGTCTCCATGCCGGTATCGATCACCTTGTGGGAGTATCGTTTTCCCTCTTTGGCATCGATGGTTCTCTCGAGGATCTCAGGCGGAAATACCTTCGAACCCTCAATGTCCAGATTCCCCAGGGTATAGACCTCGCCTTCCTCGACCGGAATCGTGATGTGGGCCCGGAATTTCTTCTTCTTCAGCGTCTTGGCATTCGGATGCTTGGCGACCAGGTCAACCTGAGGCTTGCCGATCTTGATGTCGACGAATCCATGATCGAGGTAGTAGTCGCGGAGGTTGTCATGGTCTTCAGCCCAGGATTCATCGGAATAGATGATCTTTTTTCCGAAGAAACGGTAGAACTTCTTTTCCTTGATCTTTTTCAGGGCATGGTGAAGTTTGTAATCGCGGAGTTTCTTATTGCCGAGAAAATCGATCGACGCGATCTTGACCTTGGCGCCTTCATCGATTGTGTAGCTGACGCGGTCCCGGTTCTTGGAGAGTTCCTCGATCGAATAATCAATCTCGGCGGATCGATAACCCTCGGCGGAGTAAATCTCTTTCAGGGCTTTGAGAATCTTGTTGAGTTCCGCCTTACGAAGGGGAACGTTCCGGGGAACTTCAATGCCCTTCTCATCCAGGCGATCCTTGAGATCAGAGGCGCTGAGCTTCTTATTTCCCTCAAAGAGCACCGCCGTGACAATCGGTCGCTCCTGCACCGTGACGATGAGTTTGACCCTCCCGTCGTCCTGTGTCTCCTCTTCGACCTTCAGCTCCTCGACCAGGCCACTTTCCCACAAACGACGGAATCCTTCGGACAGCAGGGACATGTCAAGAGGATCGCCCTCTTCCATTCCCAGATAGTATGAAACGGTGTCTTCCGTCAGTGTCACACCTCCGACGACTTCAATTCCGGAGAGAATCGGGCCGTCGCTCTCTTCGGCCGCTAAGGCCGGCATCAAAGCCAGGCCGCTCAGCAGCAGGAGCATCAGGATTGTTTTGGCGGTCTTCACGGCAACTCCTCTTTCCATCCTCACTCGACTCGGGATCGCAGACAGGCCCTGCGGAGCGAGTCCGATGCGATTCGACTCCGAAGAGAATGCCTGTATTCTCTTCTTAAATCAACTCCGAAAGCCCTTTTCCTTCCCGGAAGGCTCATATTTCACCCTCGCCGACGCCCGGAATCCGGCTCAAACTGATGATTCGATCGCATCTCTCGGCGATCTCACGGTTATGAGTCACGATGATTGAACTCAGCCCCTCTTCCCGGTGAAGCCGACAGATCAGTTCAAAGACCTGCTCCGATGATTCCCGGTCGAGATTGCCCGTCGGCTCATCCGCAAGCAGAAGTTTCGGGTGCATCGCCAGGGCACGTGCGACAGCGACCCGCTGTTGTTCTCCTCCTGAGAGCTGGTCCGGAAAATGATGAGCCCTCTCCCGAAGACCGACCTGCTCGAGAAGTTCCGTGGCCCGGCTCTCGGCCGGGCCGGCTTTCCTGCCGGAGATTCTCAGGGGAAGCGCAACGTTCTCACGGGCATCCAGCTCATCCAGGAGGTAGTGATGCTGAAATACGAAACCCAGTACCCTGTTTCTCAGAGCCGCACGCTCGGAGGGACGGAAGTTTTCGACATGGCGGCCATCGATTTCGATACGTCCTGAATCCGGCCGATCCAGCAGGCCGAGGAGGTGCAGGAGCGTGCTCTTTCCCACTCCCGAAGGCCCGATTACCGCGACCATCTCCCCACGGGAAATTTCCAGTGAAATCCCCCTGAGAACCCCCACAAAACTCTCTCCTTCTCCGTATCCCTTGGAAAGCTCGACTGCTTGAAGAATTGGGGAGCGTTCACTCATAGCGTAGACCCTCGGCCGCTTCACGACGCGCCAGTGGTCGAGATGCCGCCCAGGATGCCGCAGCAGACAGCAGGAGCGCCGCCGCGATGACGGTCAGAACCATTGATGGGTTAACCGTGAAAGGGACCGATGAGACGACGAAAATGCCTCTGGGCAGGGGGAGCGCCCCGCTGCGATCCAGAGCCCAGGAGACCAGGACTCCCGCCCCGGCTCCAAAGAATGCAGCCATCGAGCCGATCCCGATCCCGAGCAGGAGAAAGAGCCTCCGCAGCCGGATCGATTCCAGGCCCAGACCCGCAAGTACGGCGAGATCGCGTCGTTTCTCAGCGGCCACCATGGCAACATTGCACAGAAGATTGAGGGCCGCGACCACGAGAATCAGGCCCACCGCAATGAAAATAAGGATCTTCTCCATCGACAGGGCCAGGAGGAGCGAGGTGTTGAGTTGCCGGAGATCGGAAATCTCCAGGTCGTTCCGGGCCTGAAGGACCCCACGGAGTCGCGATCCGAGGCCCCAGGGATCTTTCGGATCCCGGAGCTGGAGAGCTTCAACTTCCGCCTTCCCCCACAAAATCCGCTGAGCTTCCTTCAGAGGGAGGCGGAGAATGCCCGCTTCGGCGCCGGGTTCGGCGGCAGCGATTTTCGAGACCATCAGCCGAATACGAATCGGCAGCGGGCCCATCGGCGTCAATCGTTGCCTCGATGAGATCACGTCGATCTTCGAGCCGGCGCCGATACCGAGGCGCGCAGCAAGGACCGGGTCTACGCCGGCTGAATTGATGTCGGAACGGCCGATCACCGATGCCGGAACGGCATCGGTCGAAGAGGAAACCAGGCAGTTCCCGCGGACAATCTCGACAATCTCCACCTCGGGCAGAGCCTCATGCAAGACTGAGGCCAGCTCTCCCGGATTCTCGAGTACCCGACCCGAAATCGGTGAAATCCGGGCGTGGGCCGCCCGGGCGACGAGATCCCGGCGGATACTCGACTGGAAGCCCTCGAGCAGGGAGAGCGTAACGATCAGGGCGAAGACCCCGGTCGCCAGCCCGCCCAGGGAAATCAGGGTCACTGTTGCGACATGGGTCCTCCGGCGGAGGCCGAAGAGATAGCGCCGGGCCAGGTGCAGCTCAGCTTGCACGACCGCCCCTCGGCAGGATGCTTCCTCTCACCGCTGTTCCCTCGGTCGCAGGGTCGGAAAAAGAATGACGTCGCGGATCGAGGTGCAGCCGGTCAGCAGCATGACCAGGCGATCGATTCCAATTCCCTCGCCGCCGGTGGGAGGCATCCCGTGCTCCATCGCAAGGACAAAGTCTTCGTCCAGCGTTCCCCCGCCGGCCTCGGCCTGGGCCGTCAGCCGCCGGCGCTGTTCGATCGGGTCGTTGAGCTCGGTGTAGGCGTTGGCCACCTCGAGACCCCCGATGAAAAGCTCGAATCTCTCGACGACATCGGGATCTTCCAGGGTGGACTTCGCCAGGGGCGAGATGTCCCTGGGGAAATGGGTGATGAAGGTCGGATTGATCAACTTCGACTCCGCCGTCATTTCGTAAATTTCCGCGAGCAGCTTCCCATCGGAGCGTTCTTTGATCCTCTCGACACCGACTTTCTCGGCCGCCTCCTCCATCGAGGCCCGGTCCGCGAGATCAGCCTCGGTGAAATCGGAGTATTCGAAGATGGCCTCCCGCAGACTGAGGCGCCTCCAGGGCCGGCTAAAGTCGATCTCGTGCTCACCCCACTGGACCTTCTCTGAACCGACGACATCCCGCGCGAGGCCGGTGACCATTTCCTCGGTGAAATCCATCAGCAACTCGTAGTCCGCATAGGCCCAGTAGAATTCCAGCATGGTGAATTCCGGGTTGTGTCGGGTCGAAATTCCCTCGTTTCGGAAGTTCCGGTTGAGTTCGAAGACCCGTTCGAAACCGCCGATGATGAGGCGCTTGAGGAAGAGTTCCGGGGCGATTCGAAGGTACAGATCGATGTCCAGAGTGTTGTGGTGGGTCTTGAAGGGCCGGGCCGAGGCGCCTCCTGGAATCGGCTGCATCATCGGGGTCTCGACCTCGAGAAAACCGTGCTCCTGCAGAAAGCTCCGGATTCCGGCAACAATCCTGCTTCGCAGATCGAAGACCCTGCGCGATTCAGAGTTCGAAAGCAGATCGAGGTATCGCTGCCGGGCCCTGAGTTCCCGATCGGCGAGTCCCTTGTGTTTTTCCGGCATCGGTCTGAGCGCCTTGGCAAGAACCTCCATCCGCGCGACCCGAATGCTGAGTTCACCCATCCGCGTCCTGAAGACCACACCCTCGACCCCGAGGAAATCTCCCAAATCCAGCAACTTGATCAGTTCCCACATTTCCTCGTCGAGATCGTTCTTCCTCAAGAAGAGCTGGATCTTCGACGCGCCGTCGGAGAGATCAGCGAAGACGACCTTTCCCTGACGCCGGACGGCCAGCAGACGTCCGCCGACCCGCACTTCCGCCTTCATCTCCTCCAGCTTTTCGGTGCTTTCGGAATCAAAATCTTCTCTCAGATTGGAGATCGATTTCTCGACCCGGAATCGGGTGGGATAGGGATTGAGGCCCCGCTCCCTGATGGCATCCAGTTTGACCATCCGGTCCGCCATCAGCTTCTCAAGGGGTTGTTGAATCTGTTCTTCGCTCATATCGCCTCCTCAAGGTGGCGGATTGTATCATGCTCAGCTTTTTCTGACACGTCAGAAGATATTGAAAACAAAAAACTTCTATTTTCTTTTCGAGGCCGGCCCCCGACTGGGTCCTTTTTGGCCCTGCTCCCGGCGCCGGGGAGGCTTCACAGTTTTCCGCGTCGCCTTTCTCAGAGCCTCGATTTCCGTTCCGGTCAGCTCTCGAAACTGGCCTGCCTGAATATGATCGTCACGAATCGGACCGATGCTGATGCGACGCAGACGCTGGACTGGATGTCCCACCCTGAAAAAGAGTTCCCGGACCTCATGGGTTCGTCCTTCCGCCACTTCGATCCGCCACCAGGAGTTCCCCTCGCGGGTCCCATGTTCCCGACGCACCTCTTTCGGAACGACCCTCACACCGTCGATGCTGGCGCCCCGGCGCAACCGTTGCAGCTCGGAGGGGCTCAGGTCTCCCCGGATCTTGGCCCGGTATTCACGAATCAATCCGTAGCGGGGATGGGTGATCTTTGCCGCCAGCTCTCCATCGTTGGTCAGTAGCAGGAGGCCTTCAGACTGGTAGTCCAGACGCCCAACAGGGTAGAGGCGCTCGGGGAAGGTATTTCCCAGCAGGTCGATGACGGTCCGCCGCTCCTCGGGATCGCTACAGGTTGTCATCACCTGCCGGGGTTTGTACATCAGGATCCATCTCCTGGCTTCTGCCGAAGCCAGCCGTTTCCCGTCGATCTTGATATGGTCTTGCGCGGGATCCGCCTTCTGTCCGAGTTCCGCGATCTGTCCGTTGACGCGGACTCGGCCCTCGCGGATCAATTCCTCGGCCTCACGGCGCGAGCACCTGCCGGAGGCGGCAATAATCTTCTGAAGTCTCTCTTCGGCCATCATTCCCTCCAATATGGGAGATTCCACCTCGCGGCGGGATCGGAGACTATAGCATTTTCAGCGCCGAGAAGCGAAAGCGCGTGGTAGCGAGGTATTTGCGATGTGCTTTGGTTGGAGGCGAAGCGGCCACCCGGCCTTTCGGTTGTACTATGGTCTTCGCGATGAAGCATCGAGATCTCGAAAACCGTCTCCGAAAGGACCGGGGCCTCGCGGCGATCCGTCAATTGATTGAGGGAACTCAGTGCTGGGTGGTCGGTGGCTGGGTGCGGGACCGCGCGCTGGGGCGCGAACCCGCCGATCTCGACCTCGTCGTCGCCGACACATCCAATGAAGGGATCCACCGGCTCGCATCGGCGCTTGGGCTGAAGGCCCACCATCTGGGTCAGCCCGGGCGACAATGCTGGCTGATGGCTGCACCCGAGGGCCGGTCGATCGAGATTCCCGGTGAAAAAGGACCCCTGGCCGGCATCTCGAAGATTGAGATCTGGCCTCTTGGCGGACTGAGCCTCGAGAAGGATGTCTTCCGGCGGGACTTCAGCATCAACGCCCTGCTCTGGGAACTTCCGAAGGGGCCCCTGATCGATCTCAGCGACGGCCTGGAGGATCTCGGGCGGGGGCAACTCCGGGCGATCCGGAGAGAGAACTTTATCGAAGATCCGCTCCGGCTCCTCCGCGCGCCGCGTCTACTGAGCGGGCTGCCCGGTTTTTGCATCGAGGAAGAGACCCGCAGCTGGATCCGGGAACTCGCTCCTCTGCTCGCCTCGACGCCGCCTGAACGCATCGGTGCGGAATTTCTCAAGATCTGTACTTCCGACCGACCCGCCCGCGGGCTTGTCCCGGCGGAGGAGCTTGGATTGCTTGATCATTGCCTCGAAAAGGAGCATCCGCCTGCCGATCCCACGCCCTGGTCCGCGATGCTCGATCTTCTCGACCACGGAAGGCCTGTGCGGGAAGCGGCCTCCATGCCGGAAAGCTGCCTGGGATGGATTGCGGCCCGGCTTCAGATCGCAACACCCGGCGAACTCGGCTCCTTCTGCTGGCCGAAGGAGCGGGCCCGCTCAGCCTTCCTGGCAGCCCGCCATCGAAAATCCGCCCTGGAGTCGGCGGGGGCAAACTGGAGAGATCGTCGGGAGGCGCTCTTCCGCTGGGGACCGGCCTTTCCCGCCGTCTTTGCACTGGGCGCCGCGGAAGATCTCGCCCGCGGAGGCGGGGCGGAGAAATGGCGAAGGTGGTGGCGGCAGTATCAGGACTTCACCCGCCAGACAGGCGTCGTGGAATTAGCTCTTCGAGCAGAAGAAATCAGCGAGATCTGCCGGATCAAGCCCGGCCCGGAGCTTGGTCACCTGATCCATCAGCTTCGCATGAAAATGATCCGCCGGGAGATTCTCTCCCGGAGCGCTGCCCTCAGCTGGCTCCGGAGATGCAAGCCCCATCGACCCGACTGACTATTCCGCCGGTTTTTCTGCGGGACCCTGCTTCTCTTCCGCGCTCGCCTGCTCCGTCTCCGCTTTCTTCCCGACTTCCGTTGCCTGCCAGGCCTCGGGCTTGCCCTGTTCGAAGCCGTCTTCAAAGACAGGCGTGGCAGCCGCAGGGGCGGCGCCGGCATCCTTCGCGGCGGGCGCCGGCGATTTTCCTCCGCAACCCAGGGGGCTTAACATCAGCAGGCTCAGACTCAGTGTCCAGACAATCTTTCGCATCATTTCTCCTCCATCCAAAATCTAAACTGACCGGTTCTGATGGATGAGATGCGTCAAGATCTTGAGTCACCAGCGCTTGCAAAAAACGTAGGCATACCCGGAGGTCTGTCGAGGCTTTTTGCAAGTGCCTGGAGGCCAAGAGGTTGGTGCAGATCGCCATCGAGAATCGCTCAATTTAGGTAATACTCAGTTCAGCTCCATCAGGTCCCTGAGAACCTGACAGACGCGCTCCGGATCCTCCAGAGGCCAGAGATGCCCGGCATCCGGAACATCGTCCAGCTTCGCTCCGGGAATCTCCTCGGCAGCTTCCTCGGCAAAGGCCCGGAAACCAGGCATCTCCTTTTCGCCGACGAGGACCCGCGTGGGAACTCCGATCTCTTTGAGGCGATCGGGCAGCTTCCACTCCCTGTGGATTTCATCTCGAGCCTCGGCGAGGTACTCGGCGCCGGGGAAATCCATGATGATCAGACGGGCCTTCTCCTGAACCTCCGGTCGCCGGAAGGAGGCCTCAAAAAGCGGGCTCAAGAGCCAGGGACCTTCCATGGCCTTCCGGATGCCCTCCTTCCGTGCCGTGCGGGCGACATCCCGCAGATTGTTCATGAAAGCCTCTTCAAAGGGACGATCGGGAAGCACGGGAGAGAGCAGCGCAAGAGCCCGGACCCGCTCCGGCATCGTCACCGCCATTTCCATGGCGACACCGCCGCCCAGGGAAAAACCCGCGACCACGGCGTCCTTGAGGCCGGCGTCATCGAGGACTGCCGCCATATCGGTCGCGTGGTGCGACCAGTGGTAGCCCTGCGGTGGACGCCGCGATCGGCCATGACCCCTCAGATCAGGGCGCAGCACCCGGAACCCGGCCTCGAGAAGGCAGCTGATCGCATCATCGAAAATTCGGCCGTCCAGGGTATGGCCGTGGATGAGCAGCACCGCGGGTCCCGAACCCTCGTCCCGATAGAAAATCTCCACACCTTGGGAGTGAACTGTCGGCATATCTCCTCCGGGTTTCCATTCTACTCGAGTCCGGGCCTGGGGGAATCAAAATTCTCCCTCCCCGGTTGCCTGAGGAAGGCGTAGAATACTGCGCCGCGGCCCGAGAGGGCCGAAGGGAGGCAAGATGGCCATTTCCGAGCACCGTATTCTGGAAATTCTCAACCGTTACACAAGCCCCGGCAGCCCGGCGACTCTCGTCGAATCCGGCGCCATCAAGAATATTTCCATCGAGGGCGGTAGCGTCCAGGTTGATCTGTCGGTTCCGGCACCGGAAAAGGCTGCCGCCGAGAAACTCAAACCCGAGATCGAGTCCGCCCTGCTGGGTGAAGAGGGCATCGAGGAGGTGGAGCTGAAGATGCAATATCATCTTCCGACTTTCTCAGCCGCTCCAAAAGCCCCGGCGGCTCCGGAACCGCCGCCGAGAAACGCCTGGGCCGGCAACATCAGCGGCGTCAAACATGTCATCGCCGTCGCCTCCGGCAAGGGCGGGGTCGGAAAATCCACGATTTCCACCAACCTTGCCATGGCGCTCTCAAGAGCCGGTGCGACGGTCGGGCTACTTGATGGAGACATTTACGGCCCCTCGCAGCAGATGATGACCGGAGCCATTGGAAATCCGCAGGGTACGGCCGAGGGACGGATCATCCCCATGAAGGCCCCCGGAGGGGTCTCGGTCATGTCCCTGGGCTTCATCATTGATGCCGATCAGCCGGTTATCTGGCGCGGCCCCCTGCTGATGAAGGCCCTGGAACAGCTGATCTCCGATGTGGAGTGGGGAGAGCTTGATTTCCTGATCGTCGATCTTCCCCCGGGAACGGGAGATATCACCCTCTCCCTGGCGCAGAACGTCCCCCTGGCCGGAGCCGTCATTGTCACGACACCGCAGGACGTCGCGCTGATTGATGCCCGCAAGGCCCTGCACATGTTCGAGAAGCTCGAGGTGCCCGTCCTGGGACTCATCGAGAATATGTCCGGTTACACCTGCCCCAAGTGCGGCCATGTCGAGTATCTCTTCGGAGAGGGCGGCGGCAAGCGGACCGCGGAGACCCTGGACGTAGCCTTCTTAGGCGCCATCCCCCTCGACCCGGCAGTCGTTGTCGGAGGAGACAGCGGCCGACCGATCGTCGAGGCCGATTCAGACTCCGCGACGGCAAAGGCCTTCATCGAAGCCGCGAAGAAACTCGGGGAAGTCATCAAAGAGCGCTGAATTGGAGGCCTTGGCTTCTACCGAGATCAAGGGCCGCCGGTCGACGATTGATCGGCGGATTCTGAGTACGGGCGTTGAAAGAACCGGTATGTCTTTCCCCCCCGGGCATTTTGAAGATGCAGCTCTGTGAAACCTTGTGAAGACAGGCATTCCAGGACCCCTGGATCTTGGTCCAGGCTTTGAACCTTGAGACCGACCGCGCTGATTGATCCCTGATGAATGAGCCGGCTAAACTCAGGGGAGTCGAGGCGGTCCTCCGGACTCAAGTCGATGATCCCTGCGTTTTTTGGAAAGAATATATGGCCCCCACAGCGCCACGACTGTTCACAAAGGATGGCCCCGTCATCCCATCTTCGAGCCACCTCGGCAATCCTTTACACAGTAGGCTCCATGCTACCAAAGAGAAGATGTTGAGTATTCTGCAAACCTTCGGCCCCCCATATCGGCACTCCGATACGATCGGCCGGTCTGCACTGAGGTCGTTTCCCGTACCTGCGACGGGATCTCCCGGATCTCGCGCTGGCAAACCGCGGTCTTGGGCCGATTTTGAGTGCCGGTGGGAACTGTTGCGATTACGTTATTGAGGGCCTACGGGTTCGGGAACTGATCGCCGACAGCTACTGAGGTGGTCTCGGCATCCATCCTGTGACCCCGGTCACGCCCGGCCCCACCGGGGTGTCAACCGCTGAGAATCCGGGCTCGTCTGCCAGGTGAAAGGAGATCGGATCATGAAAAAACTCAGCCTTAAACTCGCAGCCTCCCTTCTCATCGTGGCGCCTGCTCTGAGCTTCGGCGGCGGCCGGCTCGTCATTCGCGTCAAACCCCCACGGGCCCGTGTCGAGGTCCGCACCAGGGCTCCCGGCCCCAACCATATCTGGATCTCCGGCCGATGGACCTGGTCAAAGGGCAAATATGTCTGGGTCTCCGGCGCCTGGGTCAAGCGCCCCGCCCCGAAGGCCGTTTGGGTCTCCGGACACTGGACAAAGAAACACGGAAACTGGATCTGGGTCGCAGGGCACTGGAACCTGATCTGAGCGATTCTGGCGGATGAGATGTGCCAAGGCCTTGAGGCTCTGGTGCTTGCAAGAAACGCAGGAATACTGGTGGTATGTCGAG
>JANTFG010000037.1 GCA_024763555.1 Thermoanaerobaculales bacterium | reverse complement strand
CAAAGAACCACGCCCGCCCCGGCGCCGGCATCGGCTCCGGTTTCTTGCTCCGGATTCGGCTCCGGATGTGCGGCTCCGGCTCCTTCTCCTGTTCCTGCTCCGCCCCCCCGTCCTATCTCCGGATTTCCAACTCGATCGGGCAGTGGTCGGAGCCCATGACATCGGGATGGATTCTCGCTGCGACGACACGATCCTCGAGTTCCGGGGAAATGAAAAAGTAGTCAATCCTCCAGCCGATATTCCGGGCACGGGCATTGGCACGGTTCGACCACCAGGTGTAGCGGCCGGCCTCTCCGGGGTGTTGCTTTCGGAAAATATCGAGATAACCATGATCAAGAAAACGGCTGACCCAGGCTCTTTCCTCAGGAAGAAAGCCCGTGTTCTTCTGGTTCGACTTCGGATTGGCCAGGTCGATCTCTTCATGTGCCGTGTTGACATCGCCGCAGATGATGATGGAACGTCCCTGTTTCCGCTGGGCCTCGGCGTGCTGGAGCACCGCCTCGGAAAAGTCTAACTTGTAGGGAACCCTGCTGAGATCCTTCCCGCCGTTGGGAAAATAACCGGTGTAGAAGAGAAAATCTCCATAATCAGCGATGATCAAACGCCCCTCGGAGTCGAAACGCTCCTCTCCAAGACCACCGATCGTCACTGACTTCGGCGTGATCCTCGAGTAGAGCCCGACACCGGAATAGCCCTTCCGTTCCGCAGGGTTCAGCCAGACCTCATAGTCCTCAGGCTTGAGGACCGCCTCATCAAGCTGCTCCGGCAGGGCCCGCACCTCCTGCAGACCGAGAATATCCGGCTTCACCTCCGCCAGCCAATCAAGAAAACCCTTGCGGGCACAGGCTCGCAGTCCGTTGACATTCCAACTCATCAGACGCAGATTCTTCACACTCATAATCCTCCCGAACCCGGAATTCCACGGGCCGATACCTGAGATAACATTTCTTTCGTCATTCTCATTTCTTCCGGAGAAGCTGAAAACTGAATCCATCCCAGCCTGAAGCCGGAATAAGCCGACCGCCGCCGGAATCCGTCTCGATCCAGGGGACGGATTCGGAAAGATATTCTCCGGGCGGCAGAACTTCGAAGGCCTCCGGAATTCGCCGAAAATGTCTTTCATTTTCTTCCGGCTCGATCGAACAGGTACTGTAGAGTAGAGTCCCGCCCGGCGCCACCAGTCGAAGGGCTGAGGAGATCAGCCTGCCCTGAAGCTCCGCACGCCCCTTGATATCCTCCGGCCGAAGTCGATCCTTCAGCTCCGGGTGACGACGGAATGTACCGCTCCCCGAGCAGGGGGCATCCAGCAGGACCAGGTCGAAGGACTCCACAGCAAAAGCCGGAGAACCGGCATCTGAAACGACGGCGGCCGCAACGCCGGCCCGCTCGAACAGAGACCGACCCAGACCGAGTCTAGCCAGACTGAGATCGGCGGCGACAACATCAAGCCCGGGATTGAAGTTCGCGATTCGCGCGGCCTTCCCACCGGGCGCTGCACAGAGGTCCAGCACCCTTCCTCCTGCTGAAGGATGCACCTTCGCCACGAGGTGGGCAATGAGCTGGGAGGAGGGATCCATCGCGTAGGCATCCCCTGCTCTCAGCACCGGGAGTAGTTCTCTCGCCGGTGCAGAGAAGGCTCCGTCGAGCCAGGGATGGGCGACCAGACCCTCAAGATCGGGAGCGCCCTCAAGGAACCAGGCCCACAAGTCGGCCGGCTTCTGAGCCTCCCTCATGGCAGCTTCCGCGGCCTCCCCGCCGAAGTTCTCCTTCCACCTGTTCCAGATCCACTCCGGATGGGAAAATTTCAGATCGGGCGGAGCATCTTCCATGATCTTCGCCCACCAGCCGGGCGCCCGGCGAATGACGGCATTGACGAGCCCGGCGGCACGAGCCTTGCCCATCTGCCGCACCAGGCGGACCGCAGCATCACCCGCGACCGGCGCAGGCACACCGATTTCGACAATCTCCGCCAGGGCGAGCCTGAGAATAATACGAAGCTCGGCCTCAATTGCAGATTTCTTCAGGCAGCGATTGATGGCCTCGTCCAGGCTGCGGCGCCATCTCAGAACCGCCATCACCCGGGCTCGGACTCCCGGGCCGGAGACCGAAGCCAGCAGACGAGAGGCGAAGGCGCCGCCCTCCACGCGAAGCAGGATTCCGGCTGCCCTCCTCCGATCAGCCGAGACGCTCACCCGGGCTCACTCTCTCCCCGATGAGGAAGGCGTCCGCCGGCATCCGCCGACGACCCTCACGCTGGAGTTCCGTCAGCAGGAGCGCCGTCCCCCTCCCGCAGCGTACGAGGATTCCTTCGGAAGAGGTCCGGAGAATGACGCCGGGCTCTTCACCGCCCTTCGGCGCCTGCTTCAGAAGCTCCATTCCGAGGATCTTCAGGCGCCCGCCACGGTACAGGGTGTAGCAACCCGGCCAGGGAGTCAGCCCGCGGAAGCGGTTGTGCAACTGCCATGCCGGTCGCTTCCATTCGATCTCACCGAATTCCCTTCGAATCATCGGGGTGATGGTGACGCCCTCCTCCGGCTGGGGGCGGGGATCGATCCTCCCATCTTCCAGCTCATCCAGGGTCTGAACGAGGAGCTCAGCGCCCTCGATTGCCAGCCGGCGGCCAAGGCTCTCGGCATTCTCGGTCTCAGCAATCCTGCTGC
This sequence comes from Thermoanaerobaculales bacterium, assembly GCA_024763555.1. Lineage (GTDB taxonomy): Bacteria > Acidobacteriota > Thermoanaerobaculia > Thermoanaerobaculales > Sulfomarinibacteraceae > JANTFG01. The sequence goes on along the minus strand of JANTFG010000037.1, from coordinate 17,599 downwards.
CCTTCTGGAGCAGGATGGGCCCTGTGTCCATTCCCTCGTCCAGCAGCATCGTCGTCACCCCCGTCCGCCGGTCGCCGCTGACCAGCGCCCATTGGATCGGAGATGGACCACGATGTCGTGGGAGAAGGCTCGGGTGAAGGTTGATCATCCCATGTTTCGGAGCGCTCAGCAGCGGGCCGGGGATCATCCTTCCGTAGGCCACGACAACCCCGGCGTCGGCCCCGATTTCCCTGATCCGGGCAATGGCCTCTTTCGACCTGAGACCGGAAGGCTGAAAAACCTCAAGCCCTTCCTGGCGTGCATATTCAACAACCGGGGGCGGCGTCAGCACTTTCTTCCGACCCACCGGCTTATCCGGGCGACTGACGACCAGCTCGATGCTGTGTCGGCTCCCCAACAGGCGCCGGAGACTCTCCAGCGCGAATTCCGGTGTTCCAAAGAATACAGTCCTCATTGGCCTCTCTCAGCCCCGACTCATCACTGTGCCGATTCCTCTTTCGCCGCTTCCTGAGCCTTCGCTTCAGCCGCTTTCTTCTCCGTCTCTTCGACCTTCTTCAAGATGTCCCTGACCGCATCGCGATGCACGGTAAAGGTCAGCATCTTGAGCCGCACGTAATCATCCCTGTAGAAATAGTGGCCCTTGAACCTGCCGTGGCGGGAAGAGCGGTTGGAATCCTTGATGAGGAACCAGTCATGGCCGCCGATCCTGGTAGAACCAACCAGGTGAATCCCATGGTCATCCGCCGTTGTTCCGTTGTCGAAGCGGAACTCCCGCGCATCCTGGTCGATGGCATCCTGCGGGATATCGAAGGAAGGAATCACTGCAATGTCCTCTTCACCGTTGAGGCCGGGCTCGGAAACATCCCCGCCGATGACCATGCTGTAACCGGAATCGATCGCAGAAACAATGGCCCCATACCAGTCTGAGAGCGGTACATTGACGTAGGAGTCATCATGCCACCAGTTATCGGGAACGGTATATTCCCCACGCTGCCAGAAGGGCTGGGAGAGCGTCGACATCAGGCTGACGTAGTCGTCCGGATTGATCCGACAGATTTCGTCCCTGAAGTCCGCGGGAGTGATCATGCGTCCCTGCCACTCGAAACTCTGAGGAGGCCGGCCCATGGTCTGATCCATGATGGAGCGGATGGTCGAGATGATGAAATCTTCATCCCAGTAGTTCTCCTCTTTGCACCAGTCGAGGAAGTCCTGCATCCGCTGATGCATCAGGACATGATCAAAACGCCCGTCTTGGGCAAGGACCCCCTCGTAGACCGAGCGGGGAACCGTGCCGCGTTCCTTGAGAACCCTCATCGCGGCAGCCGACTCGGAACCCTCTTCAAAAATCGTCTCACCACGGGAGTGGATGAATCCACGTGCCTTGTTGACGTACTCCCAGTAGACCGTCCACATTTCCGAAAGCTTGATCTCCTGTCCGGTCTGCCGGTGGATTTCCGACTCCAAAAAAGATGTTGCCGAGAAACTCCAGCAGGAACCCGTGTAATACTGAGGAACCGGAGGAGAAAACCACACCCGATGTTCGAAGGCCTCAGGATTCTCCGGCCGAACAATCTTCGAGAGATCGAAACGGAGGCGTTTCTTCGCGTCCTCCCTGGTTTTCTTCGCCTCTTCCTGCTGATCCAGAATCTTCTGAGTTGCCTCTTCCGCCGCCTCCGCCTGATCTTTCCGTACCTGCTCCATTTCCTTCAAAACGGCATCTTCCGTCTTCGGGACATAGACCACATGATCCTTCTCCTGGGCAAGTACGCTCGTCGCGCACAGCATGACCCCAACGAGTACTCCGGCAAATTTCCGCATGACACCTCCATCCGGGTTTCCTCTCCCGGCCGCCGCTTATCATACCCTGTTCTCAGGCGACGGAGGGTTGCTGAGCTCCCGGGGGAGGGAGAAGGGGGCCGGGGAAGCGGAAGCCGGACCCAGATCAGGCGCCGGAGCAGGAGCCGGACCGGGACCGGTGCAGGCTTCGGTGTTTGAGTGGAAACCCGCGGGTGGGACTCTCAGGCTTCTACGCGCCTCGGTGCCCGGACCCTGCCACAGCCCCGGTTTGCCGCCGCCGGCCCGGTTTCTGACCCTGATCCAGAAAGAGGTCCTGAAACCGAGACTGCCGTCCTCTCGGCCCTTCCTCAGGAAATCGGAATGACCGAGTACCTCTTCCCAAAGTGAAGGGTACTCTGGTTCAGGATTCGATCCGGCGCCGGTCCCAGACCACCAAGCTCGATCCGCTCCACCGCGCGGCCGGCAAGAACACGCAGGGAAGAGACGACAACAGCTCCTCTCCCGAGATGCTCATAGCCCAGTTTCAGGGCCTCGCTCCCATCTTCAGGGAAGATGCTCAGATCGAGCTTTCCTTTGAAATCCCCTCCCTTGACGGCCAGGCGCAGCTTGAGAATGGCTTCCCGACTCAGGACTCTTTCATCATCAAGACGGATCACGGCACGCCAGCCACCCTGAGTCGCTTCGATTTCCTCCCCAGACAGCACGGACATGGGCCTCGGAGACACTTCAGACACCCATTCCACGCTCTTGAGAAGAAGCTCCGCGGGCCTCGGCTCCTCCGGCCCGATTTTCAGCCTGATTCGCCTTGAGGCCGGCACAAGATCCAGTACGGGGATCACGATCTCCCGCTCCTCCGGTCTCCAGCGATAACGCACGGTACCGAGGCCATCCGCCTGAAGGGCCACCCTCATGTTCGCAGAAACCTGCCCCTTCAGCCGAATACTCAGGGCGCCATCGCCCGATGTGGCGAAGCGACCGGTTGGAAGATCCATAATGAGCCGCTCCCCCTCGATCATGAACTCTCTGCCGAGAGGCGCCCTCAGTTCGGTCTCTGAAGCCGGGCGAAGGCGCAGGATCCCCTTCGGGGCCCGTCGGGTAAAAGTCTCATTCCCGAAATGCATATGCGCACTTCCCAGGAACTCATCCATCGGCGATTCCAGGATCACAACCTGGCTTGAGGCGCCCAGCCTTTCAAAGTCAACGAGAACTCTTCCCGGCATAGCGCCACCCATGGCGCCGTTCCAAATGCCTTCATCAAGCAAAGCCTCCAGATAGCTGCCGAAAGGCCGGGCCTGAACCGAGAATGAGGTCCCCAGCAACACGATACGACCCGGTTTTCCCGCTCTCCCGCCGGAACCATTTCCCTCCGGGACCTGCACCGGCTTCATGGACTTTCTCGCCGCCTCCGCCGGGAGCCTGAAAAAACCGCTCACGCCCGCCATTGTCAGAAAATCCCGATCAACCCTCATGCTTGCAGAATCAACAACCTGGATCATTTTCCCGGAGACATCCGGAGAGACCCCCAGTCGCCGGGCAACAGCCCTGGCCGCCACAAGCTGACCCTCATCACTCCAGTGGGAGCCCACCATGTTGTATACCCGCGGACCAACCTCCTCGAATTCCGGACGAAGATCGACGAAATCGAGGTGTCGCCGCCCGAACTCCTCCAGCAGCTCATCATCGAGGCGGGGTCTCGCATCATAACCCCCGGGTAACTCCGCTGCGGCCATCCTGGCCTTTCGGGGCACCGGTACCAGCAGGAGTTCGTACCCCAGCGCCGCGACTCTCCTCTCAACTGCGGCCAGGACGGCGCCGGCCCAACGAATCTCCCGCTCCGGATCCTTCCCTCCGGCCAGGATCCTCTCCTCCAGGAAGAGCCAGCCTCCCGGCCCACAGATGACCGGGGGTTTGGTCCAGCGCAGCTTGCAATACAGAAAACGCGCCCATTTATCCATCACCCATCGACGCACTCGAGATCGTTTCCTGAGATCGCGCTCAAACAGCTTTGCCAGGCTCCCGTCGGAAAAATGCGCCGAGGCACGCAGTTGCGCCTCCTTTTCCGCCTCGACTCCGTATGGTCTCGGAGGAGGAAGGGGCGCAAGGACGTCAGTCAGGAGGGTTCCGAGAATGACCAGAAAAAACAGACCGGTCGCCAGAAGAGCCGCTACCCGGGGCAGGAAGGCCGGCGGCAGCTGATCCCCGACAGAGATCAGACCTTCGTCACGAGGCTCAGAAGCGAAAGTAGAGGAAAGGCACATAATCCATGAAGTGGACCTGGGCAATGGCCAGGAAAAAGAGAAACTGTGTCACAAAAGCGTAGGACGGGGAGGGAATTTCGATAAGCTCCTGTGTGGTACGCGCGCACCAGAGGACAAGAACGGCGGCTGCGCCCGCCAGGACATGAATGGACTTGACTCCAAGGGCGCCGGAATGAACTCCGGATGGAACGGCGCCCAGCATCGCGGCCGCATAGCTCAGCGCCGAGGAGAGATCCGGGGCGCGGAAGAGAACCCAGCCGAAAACAACCACGACGAAAGTCAGGGCGATCTTGAGGCCGCCCGGCGCCCATTCCCACAGAGACTTCTTTCCACCGAGGCGTTCGATGATCAGCCAGAAGCCCTGGTAGGCGCCCCAGGCGACAAATGTCCATGCCGCTCCATGCCAGAGACCGCCAAGCAGCATGGTGATGGCCAGGTTGACATAGGTCCTCAGTTTCCCTTTCCGGTTGCCACCCAGAGGAATGTAGAGATAATCCCGCAGGAAGGTCGAGAGCGAAATATGCCATCGGCGCCAGAAATCCGTGATACTGATCGAACGATAGGGCTGGTTGAAGTTGATGGGAAAACGGAAACCCATCATCAGACCAAGACCGATCGCCATGTCCGAGTAACCGGAAAAATCGAAGTAGATCTGGAAGGTATAGGCCAGAATGCCCACCCACGCATCAGCTGCACTTGGTGCGCCCGCGGCGAAAGCCCGATCCGCCACCTGGGCCAGAATATCCGCGATCAGGACCTTCTTGGCCAGACCCGTCTGGAAGGCCAGGATACCCCGAGAAATCTTCCCCCAGGTATGAGAGCGATTCTCAAGTTGGCCGGCGATAGTGTGGTATCGCACGATCGGCCCGGCAACAAGCTGGGGAAACATCGCGACATAACACATGAAATTTGTAAAACTGTTCACCGGCTTTGCCGTGCCCCGGTAGACATCGACGGTATAACTCAATGTCTGGAAGGTGTAAAAGGAAATCCCGACCGGGAGGACGATAGCAGGCCACCTCAGAGGGTGGGCTATGAAAGGAGCCATCATGGCGTTGAGCGTATCGACGCCGAAATTCGCGTATTTGAAATAGCCCAGCAGACCGAGGTTGACCACCGCCGAAAGCCACACCCAGCGCCGACCGTCCAGGCCCCGCCTCCGATCCTGCCCGATCCCATGGCCCGCCGAAAAGTCCACGAGGGTGGAGATCAGCATGAGAATCACGAAATCCGGTCGCCACCATCCATAAAATACATAGCTGCCAAGAGCAATCGTCAGACCCTTCCAGCGCCGGGGCGTCAGGGCATAGACTCCCATGAAGATCGGCAGAAACCAGAAGAGGAAAATCGAGCTGGCGAAGACCATTTGGAGAGTCTAGAGCCGGGATTCGAGGACGTCAACAGCCGCTGGACTCTCCCTGGAGCGTGTCTGACATGGATTATGGATAAACTTTGGAGGGTGGCTTGAGAGCCTTTTCCGGCGGGTTCGCAGGTTCATACTGGTGAATATAGGTCAAGAATACGCCAAAAAATGGACCAAAGGACCCCCGACAGGCCGGCCTGATCGCCGGATTCGATCTTGATCAGGCAAATTAGAATGATGCCAAGCACATCATTGGAGCGTTTTGGCTGTCGCAGGCCAATTCGATCGAGGCGGGGATCGTCATTTTCTTTTGCGCCCGGCAACCAACCACTCTCAGAAGCTCATCACTGCCTGGGTTTCCGTGTTTGAAAGGCCTGAGATCTCTCGGAACTCAAGACTTCACTCCGGAGGGTCCCGATCGCCAGGGAGATACCTGGTTTTTTCGGCATGACGATTCCAAAGGCATCCGATGGGTGGAGACGCGCCTGGATTCTCCACCATTGGTCCACCAGAGTCCTTAGCTCCCGGATTGAGCGCTCGACGGTGGTAGGATGGTTCGAAGGAGGAAAAGGGAATCACTTTTCCTGCAAGCGATTTCGACGTGGCCATCATCGGCGCCGGGCCGGCCGGCAGCACCCTGGCACGGCTGCTGGGCGGGCGTTTGCGGGTGCTGCTCATAGAGCGGCGCGACCTCGCGGAGCCGGGCTCGAGCGGCGAGGACAAGTGCTGCGGAGGATTGCTCGCCCCCGACGCCCAGCGGGCGCTGGGAAGCTTGCGCCTGGGCCTGCCCCAAAAGGTCATGTGCGGGCCGCAGCTGTTTGCGGTGCATACCATCGACATGGAAAACGGGCAGGAACGTTACTACCAGCGCTTCTATTTTAATGTCGATCGCCAGGCCCTCGATCGCCATCTGCTCGCTTTGGTGCCTGCCGCGACAACCATCGAGACTCGTACCCGCTGCCTGGCCCTCGATCCGGCAGGCGGCGGCCACCGGTTGCTGTTGCGCGCGCGCAACGGAACCAGCCGGCACGTGCAGGCACGAGTGGTAGTTGGTGCCGATGGTGCCGCTTCGCTGGTGCGCGCGCGGCTGTTTGCCGGCCGCCCGAGGCCGCGCCGCTACATCGCCATGCAGCGCTGGTACCGCACCGGCCAGACGCTGCCGCCCCACTTCATGGCGCTGTTCGACCGGCGCCTGACCGACTTCTATGCCTGGACCATTCCCAAGGAAGACTTGCTGGTGGTGGGAGCGGCCCTGCGGCCGAGAAGCAACGTCCGGGCGCGCTTCGCCCGCCTCGAACAAGCCCTGGTAGGGCGCGGGCTGCAGCTAGGCGAGCTCGTTCGTCAGCATGCAGCACTCATCTACCGGCCCTTGTCTTCGCGACACCTATGCCTGGGCCAACCGGGCGTCGCGCTGCTGGGAGAGGCCGCGGGGCTGATCAGCCCCAGCTCGGCAGAAGGCATCAGCTTCGCCCTGCTGTCCGCCCGGGCTCTGGCGCAGGCGCTGCTGGACGGAATAGACGACTTCCTTCCCCGCTACCGCGCCAACTGCCGGGGGCTGGTCGCCCGCATCCTGCTCAAGAACCTTAAATCCCCCTTCATGTACCGGCCGCTGCTGCGTCGGCTGGTGATGCGCTCGGGCCTGGGCAGCATGACAGTCGATGGACGACCAGCCGGTGAGGATCCCGCTTAGGGTACCGGGAATCGAGCGTAGGATCCTGTACTGCAGCAAGCCGGTCAGGAGGTCATGAGTTCTCGCATCCGCAGCCGTGCCAGGCTTCCACATTTTCGTGTTTCGAGCCCCTGGTGTCGCGAATCTTCTTCCAGGCGTCCTCTGAGGGACCGGTCGAGTTCCTCGTAGGCTACCCGAAACGCCGGATCCTCCAGCCGCAGCTTCGCCCGCCCCAACCCATACGCTGACCTCGCGCCCTGTCCTCCTAAGCGCGGCCGCCGGCAGCGGCTGGAGGGCGGACAGAGTCACAAACCGGAACGGGAACCGGAACCAAAGCGGCGAAGCGAATCCGGGTCCGGGAGTCGAATCCTCCTCGGACCTGGACCGTCGCCGAATCCCTGACCTCCCCGGCAACCATCGCGGTTGCTGTTGACCGCCTCACTCCCCCGCCTACCGTGCCAATCGCCGATCAGAATGAATATCCGATCGATGCCCTCAGAGAACGCCCCGCCTCGGGCCGGAGATTATAGGGTTCGGCATAAAGCTCGTCGAAGAGATTTGACAGGGTGGCCCGGAGGCTGATGCCATTGTCAAAGGAGTAACCCGCCCGGAGGTCGGCCGTCGTGAAATCTCCAACCGGCGCATCCGCGGGGCTGGCAATATTCTCATCGGAGGGAAGACGCGTCTGCTTGCCCACATACCTCCATGTCGCCTCGGCCCACCAGGATTGTGCCTGAAAGTGCAGCCCAAGAACGGCCTTCCACGGGGGGACGAAATCCAGGGGCTCCCCGGTCGTATCATTGTCTCCCTCAGTGTAGGAAAAGTTGCTGATAAGACTCCACCGGGCATTGAGGATCGTGTCCAACTCAAATTCGATGCCCTTCATGGTGGCCTCATCGATATTGTCGTATGCAATGAGATTGAGGCCGGAGTCGGGATCCTGCCCGAGATCAACAAAAGTAATCAGATCTGAAATATCGTTATAGAAGAAGTTCAGGCCGCCGTAATAGCGATCGTAGCGGAACTTGAAGCCGATTTCATAGTTCGTGGAGGATTCGGAACTGAGATCGGGATTCTGAACGACCCAGTAACCCGGTTCGGACACACTTCCGGTAAAGGCCCGCTCCTGAATATTCGGCGCCCGGAAGCCCCGCCCGATGAGGGCCGTCAGCTCAACCGCCTTCGTCAGGGAATACATCATCCCGAGATTCCCGGAGAAATCCGAGTCCGTCACATCAAAAGGCTCACCGACGTAATCCGGATCATTGTCGGATTTGAAACTAAAGGTGTCCCAGCGCAACCCCGCCATCAGGCGCAACCGCTCACTCGCCTGGATTTCGTCCTGGAGGTAGAAACCAAGGGCATCCTGGTGTGACTTCGGAACGGAGACGTTGGTATCCGGGCCCCAGGGAAAATCGTTGAGCGTGTCGTCTTCCAACTCATCTCGATAGGCGTCCATTCCCATGGTCAGGTGATGCGCCCCTGTTTTACGAATGGCCTGGGCATTGAAACCGAGGGTCGTGACATCGGAATTCGTCAGGGTGTGGATGTAGAAGTAAGGGCTGGGATCGATGAACATCTTGCTTTCCTTGACCACATGCTGCCAGTAGGCCGACAGCGAGAGGTTGGCCAGCCCCCACTGCGGGCCGCTGTCCCAGCCGAGGGAGATCTTGTCGCGGTCAAAGCGGGGGAAGGAGATGTCGACTCCGCTTGTCTCGGGATCGAAGCCCGGGAAACCGATATCGTCCGTCCGGACGACCTCAAAACTCGTTCTGAAAACGCCGGCTCCCCCTGTCAGCATCCTGAAACCGCCCTGGGCGCTCTTCTGATCCATCCCGGAGTTGGGAACCGTACCGTCCGGAAGCACATACTGAGAGAAATATGGAGACCGTGCCGCATCCGAGGGCGCCTTGTAATCACCAACCGTCTCGTAACCCAGGCTGAGGTTGAAGCCATAGCCCTTTCCGGCGCCCCGGATATCGGCATGGGCCGAGGAAGAATCCGCAGCCGAGCCGTATTCATACCCGAAACTGTGGTGCATTGAGAATGTCTCTGCGCCGAGATCGGGCTTCTTGGTGATGATATTGATCACCCCACCCATCGCATCGGAACCGTAAAGTACCGAGGCCGGACCTCTGAGAACCTCGATGCGGTCGACCTCGGAAAGATCTACCAGGCCCGGCTGAATGCCTGCAAAAAGCGTCGACTCACGGGCATTATTGAGGCGCTCGCCATCGACGAGGATCAGCACCCGGTTGGAACTCAGGCCACGAATCACGGGAAGACCCCGAAAGGGGCCCTCACCCTGGACATCCACCGAAGGAAGCTCTTTGAAGAGATCGGCCATCTTCTCCGGCTGCCTCTCCCTGATGTCCTCAGCCGTAATCACCGACACCGCAGCCGGCGTCGTCGAACTTTCCTGTTCCTGGCGGGTCGCAGTCACGACAACCTGATCCTTGAAGACCTTTTTTCCGTCTTTCGTTGTTTCCTGATCCGTCGGACTGCCCGAAGCATCCCCGGTCTGGATCTTCTCCGCCGCCATCAGCTGCGGGCCTGAAAGAAAAATCGCTGCGAGGAACAAGCTACCGAGAAATTTCATCATCAACCTCCTGACGGCAATCGCCGCAACCCGAGACTATGCGAAAACTTGAGTGATCATCGAATCTTTTACGCGGCCGTGACCCCGATGACCGAGATATGACACAACCGCTTTGGATTCAGCTATGATTCGTACATGAAGGAGCATCCGACCAGTCCCATACATCGATTCAAGCCCGCTGCAAGCATCCGGACACAACTTGGGCTGTCGGCCGCCATGTGGACGATAGTCGGCGCCGTTCTCGGACTGGTCGGAGCATGGTGGGTGCTCCACGATGGAGTACTCTGGAAACTGTTTCCCCTGCTTTTCGCCATGGCCCTCGGAATCCTCAAATCCCATCTGGTCCTCGACCGCGCGGCCGAGAGAATTTCCGCCCGAATCATCGAGCGCGGAGACGGCAGGTGCATCGGCGGCTTTCTCTCCCCCGCCTCCTGGCTGCTGGTCATCCTGATGGCCGGAGGCGGAAGGCTCCTGCGGGCCAGCCCGCTTCCCCGCTTCTGGATCGGTCTGCTCTACGCGGGCGTCGGCATCGGGCTCTTCCGTTCGTCCCTGGTGTTCTGGAGACATTTCCGTCGGCAAGGTCAGGTCGGGCTCAGCTGATCAGACCCTCTTTGACGGCGTAGTAGGCCAGCTCTGCATTATTTCTCAGCATCATCTTGGCGAGAATCCGCGCCCGGTAGGTACTGACAGTATTCACGCTGAGACAGAGATCCTCGGCGATTTCCCGCACCGTGCGCCCCCGCGCAAGCATGAGCATCACGCGCAGCTCCCGATCTGAAAGCCGTTCGTGGGGGCGCTCCACCCCACCTCCCCCGATTTCCTCGGCAAGCTGCTGGGCAAGCATTGCGTCGACGTAGCGGCGTCCGGAGGCCACAACCCGTATCGCATCAATCAGTTCATAGGGAGTCCGCTCCTTGGTCAGATAGCCGAGAGCCCCCCGCTTGATGGCCCGCACACCGTACTGTTCGACCGGATGCATGCTCAGCATGAGAACGCCGGTCTCCGGGTAGAGTCGTCGAATCTCGTCCAGGGTATCCAGGCCTCCCCGGCCGGTCATCTGGATATCGAGGAGCACCACATCAATCGGCGTTTTCCGAAGCTCTTCCATCGCCGCTCTTCCATCAGACGCCTCGGCAAGGACCTTGATATCCGGCGCCGATGAGAGAACCTCCCTGAGGCCTTTCCGAAACATCGTGTGATCGTCAACGATCAGAACCGAGATCATCTTCCGCCACCCCATTTCTTCGTGGAATCCATAGCCGGAGAGTCGAACCTTCGCCGGGAGAACTGACAAAGTCAAGACTCCCTCCAAGATCCCCTGCCCGCTCCCGCAGGGCAAGAAGCCCGAAGCCGCCGGAAAAGCGCAGTGGGTCAGCGGCACAGCCGGAACCGTCATCCTTGACACTGATGGAAATCCCGGGCCCCTCGCAAGTCAGCCGAATCTGAATTCGACTCGGTGAGGCGTGCCGGAGCGAGTTCGTGACGCCCTCCTGGAAAGTTCGAAAGAGCAGCTCCCTGGCCTCGTTTCCGATCGGTTCCGACAATTCGGTGATTTCGAGCTCGATCGGAATTCCTGTCCGACGACTGAAGTCCTTTGAGTACCAGTCGACAGCGGCCTCCAGACCTGCGTCGTCAAGGAGAAAGGGCCGGAGCCTGCGGGAAAGCCGACGGATTCGATCAATCATTTCGTCGATGCTTTCCTCCATGGCATGGAGCTTCTCGATCCGAAGATGGCCTTCGGACTCGGGTTTCGATTCAAAAAGCGCCATGTCGAGCTTGAGAACCGTCAGGGATGCGCCGATATCATTGTGAATCTCATGGGCGATCGCGGAGCGTTCCTCCTCACGCACCCTCTCCAGATGGCGGGCGAAATCCCTCAATTTCAGCCGACTCTGTTTCAACTCATCCTCTCGCTGCCTTCGATCGCTGATGTCTTCACAACTCGTTACGATTCCGACCGGTGAGCCATCCCTCCCGTAGACAATGTCCGAGATCAGTTGAACGGGGAAAACCGTACCGTCTTTCCGGATGTTCAGGCTCTCCCGCTTGGAAAAACCGCCCTCGATGACCTCGGCCGCCTTCCTGGGATTCCATATTTGCTCCGGAGCGAGTATGCGGGCATCCCGGCCGATAATTTCAGACGGAGCATAACCGTGCATCTCGGCCTCCGCCCGGTTCAAATAGCGAATTTTCCCCTCGACGTCGGAAATTGTGATCCCGATCTCCATCGTCTCCACGGCCGATTTCAGGAGATTGAGTTGTCGATCGACAGCAATCCTCCACTGCAACTCCCCGCGCATCTTTCGCCAGCGAAGCATCAGGAGCACGATGAGCAGCACACCAACCAACAGCGAAACAGCAAGAGTCGGCACGATGCTCCAGCTTGGCCCTGGAAGCCATACCTCGGAAGTCCAGAGGATCCAGAATTGGAGCGCGAAACCCATGAGAAGAAGGAGCACAGCGATCGCGAGAATCTTCTCCAGGAAAAGGCCACGGGCCAACTTCTCGGGCTCAGGGAAATACTTCATTTCCCCCTCCGCCCAGAGCCTCTCTTCCAGCGGCGACTCCCTCTTCAGGTCCATGCCTCATTGTACCGCGGCGCCCCCATTCTCATCGCCTTCATGTGGATTCGCTATAATTCCTCCGTGGAAAACCTGACACTCCTCTTCAACCCATCCAGCGGAGGCGGCCGCGCAGCGAGACTGCTCCCCGAGATCAGAGCAGGTCTCGAGAGCCTGAATTTCGAGGTCGATCTCCGCATTTCAAAATCCGCAGATCATCTCAGAGAGATGGCCGCCGTCGCCTCCAGAAAACCGGAAGGTCTCCTGATTTGCGCTGGAGGCGACGGTTCCAACAGGATCGTCATTGACGCCATGCTGGCAGAGATCGGCGAGGCGCCGCTGCCCACCCTCGGCCTGATTCCCGCCGGACGGGGGAACTCATTCCTCCGCGACCTCGGCATCGCATCCCTCGAAGACGCATTCGCCGCCATCGCCGGAAGAGAAAAGCGCAAGGTCGATGTCGCCCGTTTCAGGTCAGAGGGGCGGGTCTCCCATTTCATCAACTGCCTCGGCCTGGGATTCATCAGCGACGCCGGGCGAATGGCCTACAGGATGCGCGCCCTCGGGAATCTCAGCTATGTTCTCGCCGTTCTCTGGGAAATCCTGCTCCTGAGAAGACACCGGCTGATCCTCGAGATCGATGGAAAGCACATGGAGGAAGATCTGATTTTCGTCGAGGTCTCGAATTCAAGGATGACCGGAGGAACAATGCAGATCGCACCGGCGGCTCTCATCGACGACGGGATGCTCGATCTGGTACTCCTTCAAAGGATGGGCCGCATCAGCCTCCTCCGCACCTTCCCGAAGATCTACTCGGGGACCCACGGAGTTCATCCGGCCGTCCGATTCCTTCAGGCAAAGAGGATCCGCATCGACAGCCCGGTTCCGAAACTCCTCCTTCCCGACGGCGATCTTGAGTTCCACACACCGGTCGAGATCGAGGTCCTTCCGAAACGCATCAGCTGTTTTCATCTGCCCGGAAAGAAGGAAGAACCCAGGCCATGAAGGCCATGCTCTCCAGCTCGGCAAATGCCATTCTCTCCCTCCTTCTCTGGGGCCTCGGACTCCTGCATCTCGGCCTCGGCCTGCTCGTCGTGATTCCCCTGATGGAGGTCTTCGGCGCCCGACGCATTTTCCCACTGGCACGATTACTGTGCCGCTGCCAGCTGCTGATGATGGCTTGTCCCCTGGTCGTCGAAGGGAAGGAAAACCTTCCCGCAGAAGGCCCCTGCCTCCTGATGGGCAATCACGAAAGTCTCTTCGACATTTTCGCCATCATCGGCGCCCTCCCCTTCTACGTCACGGCTCTGGAAGCAGCTCCGCACTTCGACTTTCCAATCTGGGGGCATGTCATTCGGCGCTGGGGGATCATTCCATTGCCCGAAAAACAGATTCGCGCGGCCATCCGCTCCCTGGAAAAGGCCCGCGGGCATCTCGAGAAGGGAGCACGTGTCGTCGTGCTCCCGGAGGGCCACCGGACCCGCACCGGCAATCTCGGTCCCCTGAAGAAGGGCGCTTTTCGCCTGGCTCTTGAGGCTTCGGTACCAGTCATACCATTTGTCCTCGACGGTCTCTATGAATTTCAGAACGTCCACTCCTTCAGGCTTCATCCCCGAGTCCTGCGAGTCAGGTTCTGCCCCCCGCTTGCTCCGGAAAGCTTCGAGGACTCAAGCGTCGAGGAGTTACGCGAAGGCTTCCGACTCATTCTCGAAGACGCAATCATCGGGAAATGACCCACATCCTCATCAACATGGGAGAGCTTCAGCGCCTCCAGACCTCCTACCCGGTGGCGCCATGGGCCTCTCCGGCAGGAGAAGGCCGATGGTGGGCCTTCATCCAGAGTCTGGGTAACCCGGTCCTCATTGACGGTCCCATTCGTACCTGGGCACTCAGACCTCCGGATCAAGGCGCCGCAGTATCGGCCGAGGCTCCATCTCCCGGCCCTCGAGCGCGAGACTGAGCACCCACTGGTCCTGGCGCCACTGGTGGAAAATCCAGGAAGGAGAGAAATCGGATTTCAGCCGGCTCCAGCCACGCTCCCATCCGGGCTCAGCTCTGAGTACAACCTGCCGCAGGGGTGTCCTCAACCCCGTTCCCAGGGCCTTGAGAACGGCCTCCTTGGCGGTCCAGAAACGGAGAAAGATACCGACGCGCTCCTCCTCCGGCGCTTCGATGACGGACTCCACCGCATCCGCTTCGAAAAAACGCTTCGCCAGGCGGAGAGCGGGAAGATCACAACGACTCACCTCGATATCCACTCCGATCGATCTGCCGGCCGTGTCAAGTGCAATCGCAATGAAAGCTCCGGAATGGGAGAGACTGAAGGACAGCTCTCCTCCCTCCGCCAGGAAAGGTCTACCCTGCTCGTCAACGCCGATCCTGACTCGTGACGGCGAAACATCGAGCTTCGAAGCCAGGAGCTTTCGGAGCAGGATTCGACCGGCGATGAAGCTGAGGCGGGTCTTCTGGTCGCCCATCCGCCGGGCTCGCTGAACTTCTTCGGCACTGAGGAAAGACTCTCCGGGGCCCGCGTCAAGATCCTCGAGCTTGAGGAGATAAAGCTCGACCTCCCCGCTCACACCTCGATCATCCCGCCAAGCGTTTCGAGCAGTTTCCCGCGAAGTTCTTCCGGAACCCGGACAGCTCGTCCCGTCTCGTGCCTGATGCAAACCTGAAGGGTCTGAGCCCTGACAGCCGTCCTTCCTTCCGCCTCAATCTCATAGACAAAACTGAAGGAACTCCGACTCATCTCACCCAGTCCCATCCCGACTCTCACTCGATCATAGAGATGAATGGGCCGGAGGTAGTCAATTTCAAGGTGGGCGATGACGAAAGGAATATCCATCGGTCCCAGGCCGCCCATTCGCTCCTTCCAGAAATTCGCCCTTGCAATTTCGAGATAGGAAATACTGACCGCATGGTTGACATGCTGGAAAGCGTCGACGTCTTTCCAGCGCACCTGGACTTCCTCGACCCAGGGGAAATTCACTCCGCCAGCTCCAGCCATGAAAACCAGATCGGATGATTCTCCTGATACCAGTGCAGAACTTCTGAAATCAGGGCTTTCTTGTCGGCTGAGAGCACCTCGTCGTCAACCCAGTCCAGGTGCAGACGGAGGCGGTCCTCTCCCAGGTATTCGATGGCCTCGGAGGCCAGAGTCTGCAACTCGTTCCGGATTCGCCCGGAATCCGAAACCTTGACGGCCCTCTTGCGATAGTCCTGCCCCGCGTAGAAACGATCGAGCAGGGGCGAAAAGACCATCCGCATTTCCGGCTCAGCTTCCGTCAGCCGCAGCGTCAGCTTGACCTCCACCATGGCGCCTCGAGTCGCCGCTCGCGTCATGACGCGAAAACGTCCTTCCCCGAGATCCTCTACGCCCCGCATGCCGGTATAGGGATCGGGGAGCATCGCCGAGGAGAGGCTGAGAACCCGCCAGTCTTTCTTGGGAAAAAAGTCGTCGATCGTCGAAACCCGACCGTCGACCGGCATTCCGGCCGCCCGGGCCTCTCTGATATTCTGCCGGTAGGCCTCACGCATCTCCTCGCCGAGATCCTCACCGACAAGCTCCCTCAAACGCTCTGCAAAGTCCGGCGCGTCCGGATCCAGGCGCATGACGAAACGTTCGCGCTCGGCCGGAACCTTGAACTTCGAGGAAAAGAGGCAGAGAGAGGATCGACTCTCCATCACGGGATCCAGACTCGCCGCCTGGGCGGCCTCAGCCGACGCGGCATAGCCGTCCGTGATCAGAACGTGGGGCCTTCCCTCTTCATCCCGCCAGGAGCCGACACGATAACTTGGTGCATAGGTCCCACTCTCGGTGAAGGCGCCAAGCCCGGTCTCAGGCAGTTCCCATCCATCTTCGATGAGATGGACGCCCAGCGCGCGCCACTCCTCCCAGAGGGGACCCAGCCTTTTCTGCCGGGAGGGGCCGGCCAGCGTCCAGACGTGAACATGCTCGGGCCTCAAACCTGCGTAGGTCGCCTGAAGGGCCTCAAGCACCAGTCGCCGCGGGCTGAGGTAATCGATCAGAATGGAACGATCGGCCGCTGACAGAACCACCTCTTCCGGAAGGCTGAGATTCCCCATGTATCCCTCGTAGGGGCGGGTAATATTCATCGGTTGATCAAAGAGGTGAAAGACGGCCAGGGGCCCCGTTTCAGCGCCCTTGGCAAATCTCGAGGTGTTCTCGAGAGTATCCACGGCAGCACCCCAGACGGTAATTCCCCTCCGGTTGATCTCATCCCAGAACTCTTCCCACTCGTAAGACGCATCGTTGAGCAGGCGGCGGACACAGTGATCGAGAATGTGGGCAACCTGCGGTCGCGCATAGACCCTTCCGAAGCCCAGCTGGGGATTGGAGCCCATCTCCGGGGTCTCGCCGGCCTTGGGCATTAAGCCCTCACCGAGCGAAATCATCACCGCATGGTTCTCCGGCAGGGAGCGCGTCAAATACCAGAGACCCTCGGACAGCGCATAGGCCGAGATCGCATCGGCATCCTTCTTGACCTGATTGAGGACCGCCTTCGGTTGTTCACTGCCCTCCCCGTATCGTCCGAAAAGCCGCGTACCCAGGGCTGTGACGGCGTTGGCCATGATGAAGGCTCGCGCAAGCGGACTGCCGGTGAAAGAAAAGTCCCGGGGCGGCGCAGCACCCATCCAGTTCTCCTCGACATCATCCAGCCAGAGGTGGAAGCGACCCAGGATCGAACGGGTATCAAAGGCCCACTGAGCGACGAGATTCCGGCGCTGCACATCGTCCATCACGGCCTCCTATTTCTCATAGAGCGCGTCGATGAGTTCCTGGTTGTCTTTCTCGACAACCCGGCGCTTGACCTTCATCGTCGGCGTCAGGTGCCCGCTTTCAATGGAGAGCATCAGGGGCAGAACCTTGAACTTCTTAACCTGTTCATAGCGTGCCAGATCCGCGTTGGTCTCAGCGATGATTTTCTCATACAGCGCGATGACCCTGGGATCCTTGGAAATCTCTTCGACGCTTTTCCCCTTGATTCCCTGTTTTTCGGCCCAGGGCAGCAGTTCCTCCTCGTTGGGCGAGATCAGAGCGATGATGAAGGGTTTCTTGTCGCCGATCAGGACGACATTGTCGACATAGACCGAGCGCTTGATCTTATTCTCAATCGGCTGGGGAGCAATATTCTTTCCACCGGCATTGACGATCAGGTCCTTCTTTCGATCGGTGATCCGGATAAAGCCCTCGTCGTCGATCTCTGCAATATCTCCCGTCAGGAAAAAGCCCTCCTCGTCAAAGACCTCCGCCGTCTTTTCCGGAAGATTCCAGTAGCCTTCCATCACGCTGGGGCCCTTGACGCAGAGTTCACCATCCTCCGCGATCTT
>JANTFG010000036.1 GCA_024763555.1 Thermoanaerobaculales bacterium | reverse complement strand
CCTTGAGGCTCTGGTGCTTGTAAAAAACGCAGGAATACTGGTGGTATGTCGAGGTCTTTTTGCAAGTGGCCAGAGTCCAAGGAGTTGGTGCAGATCGCCGCTGAGAGTCGTTCAGATTAGATCAAAATATCACGAATGACGGAAAACCTTGACAACACAAAAAAAGGGAGGAGAATCCGCGCGAGCGGAGGGACTCCGCCGGAGGCGAAGATGAATATCGAACGCAGCATTCTCCAACTCGCCCATCTCAAGGACAAGGCCAGAACGGGTCATAACCCGGCGGGAATCGAAAAACAGCACGCCCGGGGCAAATACACCGCACGGGAACGGATCGAAAAACTCCTCGACGAGGGCTCCTTCGTCGAACTGGACACCTTCGTCACCCATCGGTGTTCGGACTTTCAGATGGAGAAGAAGCGTCCGGCCGGAGACGGCGTCATCACGGGACACGGGCTCATCGAAGGGCGGCTGGTCTTCGTTTTCTCCCAGGATTTTACGGTCTTCGGCGGATCCCTCTCCAAGGCCTACGCCGAAAAAATCTGCAAGATCATGGACCTCGCCCTCCAGGCGGGGGCACCGATCATCGGTCTCAATGATTCAGGAGGCGCCCGGATCCAGGAGGGAGTCGATGCCCTCGCCGGGTATGCCGACATCTTTCTCAAGAACGTCCTCGCCTCGGGGCGCGTTCCCCAGCTTTCCCTGATTCTCGGGCCCTGCGCCGGCGGCGCCGTCTACTCTCCGGCCATCACGGATTTCGTCCTGATGAACCGGGGCAGCTCATACATGTTCCTGACCGGGCCGAAGGTTGTGGAGCAGGTGACCCGGGAAAAGGTGACGACGGAGGAACTCGGAGGGGCGGACATTCATGCCTCCCGTAGCGGCGTTGCTCACCTCGTCAGCGAGACGGAGGACGACATTTTTCCACTTCTGAGAAGACTCCTCTCATTCCTGCCTCAGAATCACCTCCAGGCGCCGCCGGTGAAGGAGAGCAGTGACCCAGCTGACCGAATGGATCCCGGCCTCAATTTCATCCTCCCGGAAAACTCCAACCAGGCCTATGACATGCGTCATGTGATCGGCGCCGTCGTCGACGAGGGCGAATTCCTGGAGATTCACCCGGCATGGGCGCCCAATCTCGTCGTCGGCTTCGCCCGTTTCGACGGCCGCCCGGTCGGTATCGTCGCCAACCAGCCGCTTGCGATGGCCGGTGTGCTTGACAACCAGGCCTCGATCAAGGGCGCCCGTTTCGTCCGCTTCTGCGACGCCTTCAACATTCCTCTCGTGACCTTCGAGGACGTCCCCGGCTTCATGCCCGGGACCGTCCAGGAATACGGCGGCATCATCCGAAACGGCGCCAAGCTGCTCTTCGCCTTCGCCGAAGCCACCGTTCCCAAGATCACGATCATCACCCGCAAGGCCTACGGCGGCGCCTACTGCGTCATGAGTTCCAAGCATCTCCGCTCGGACATCAATCTCGCCTGGCCGACTGCTGAGATCGCGGTCATGGGCCCGGACGGCGCCGTCGAGATCATCCATCGCAAGGAACTGCAATCAGCCGAAGATCCGGCCCGCCGTGCCGGGGAACTCAAAGATGAGTACCGCGAACTCTTCGCCAATCCCTACATGGCGGCGTCCCGCGGATATATTGACGATGTCATCGAACCCGCCCGCACCCGCTGGGCGATCATCAGTTCGCTGAGGATGCTGAAAGATAAGAAAATCCAGGATCCTCCCATCAAACACTCCAACATTCCGCTCTAGAAACGAGGCCAGAATGTCCCTCACCGACGCCCTTTCCATCACCCTGCTGGGAATGGGGGTGGTTTTTACCGGCCTCATCCTGACAGCTACCATGATCTGGAGTTTCTCGGCCCTGCCTCGACTCTTCTCCCCTTCACGGACCCATAAGGCGTCCCGCCGCTCAGAGGTATCAGGAGCAGGAGGCGCTGCCGTTCCGGACGAGATCATGGCGGTCATCACGACTGTCCTCGAAGTGGAGAAACGCCTGTACGGCGCCCGCCCGCTCAGCCAGGAATCGCTCGGGGTCCCGGAGGAAAACTCATGAGTCAATATAAGCTCAAAGTCAATGGTCGCGAATACGGTGCACGGGTCTTGGAACTCTCTCCCGAGAGGGCCAGAATCGAGGTCGAGGATCAGATCTATGAGATCGAGCTTGTCGAAATCGGTCGTCGCCCTGATGCCGCCGTTCTTCCGCAAGCTCAATCGGCAGGCGTGTCCCCAGCCCCGGCCAGTCCGGCCACGAAAAAAATTCCGGCGCCAGGCGGCGCCATGACCGCGCCGCTGCCCGGCCTCATCCTCAAAATCGATGTCAAAGAGGGTGAAAACGTCAGCGCCGGCCAGCTTCTCCTGAGCATGGAAGCGATGAAGATGGAAAACCAGATCAACGCCGCCCACAACGGGGTCGTCCGGAAGATCTTCGTTGCCGAAGGCGACTCGGTCGGGGAGGGGGATCCGCTGGTGGAGATCTCACGCCCCGAAATGACCACCCTGTGATGCCGGAGGATACATGCGTTCCCTCATTCTGACGACGCTCCTGGTCCTCCTGCCGGCTCAGCTTCCCGCAGCGGAAGATTATTCTCCAACATTCCTTCCCGAGACCTTCATCAGACTCTCCGCCGGCAGCAAGCAGGGTCTGAAACCCGGCGATCAAGCGGGGAAACCCGGGGGAAACGGCATCCTGCTCTCCCAACAGGACGATGAAATTGCGGACTTCGAGATCGTCCATGCCGAGGCCTGGGATTCCGTCGCGAAGGTCCTCCGGATCCGTCCGGGGCACCGGCTTGACGAGGCCGACCACGCAGCCGTAGCGGCGCTGGGCCTCGCGGAGATCGGGATCACCGTCCTGCCCCAGGGGCGATTCTTCCGGATCGGGCTGGGAACCTCGTTCCATCCCGGATTGAGATCCGGCGATGGCGGAGTACTCCTGGACGAAAAGGGGAAGACCGGCGCCCTCTTCAGCCTGGTTGCCGTCAATGGCGAAAACAGCATCGGGAGAGTCACGAGCTACGCCGAGGGCGTTTTCAACAAGGATCTCCTCACGGCCCGGCTGAGATCATATCCGCAGCAGATCATCTCAGGGACCGGTTTCGCCAACCTCAATCTTCTCAACCTCGTCATGCTGCTCATCGGCTGTTTCTTCATCTATCTCGGCGTGGCGAAGGAATACGAGCCACTGCTTCTCGTTCCCATCGGCTTCGGAATCCTCATCGGAAATATTCCCCTGCCTCTCCAGATCTTCGATGCGATTTCCGTCTACATGATCGACCCCGTCACCCACCATTTCACCTTCAACACAACGGGTAACTCCGTTCTGGGCCTCATCTACTACGGTGTGAAATCAGGCCTGCTTCCGCCGCTGATCTTTCTCGGCATCGGCGCCCTGACGGATTTCAGCGCCCTCCTCTCCTCTCCCCGGTCGGTCCTGCTGGGTGCGGCTGCTCAGGTCGGCATCTTCGCCACCTTCCTCGGGGCCCTGGCCCTCGGCTTTTCGCCCTCCAATGCGGCCGCAATCGGCATTATCGGCGGGGCAGACGGACCGACCGCAATCTTCCTCTCCTCCCGCCTGGCGCCTTCCCTGATCGGTCCGATCGCCATCGCCGCCTACTCCTACATGGCGATGGTCCCGATCATCCAGCCGCCCATCATGAAGCTGCTGACGACTCGAGAGGAGAGGCTCATCCGGATGAAACCGGGTCGGAAGGTTTCCCGCCGCGAGAAGATCCTCTTCCCCATCGCCGGCATGATTCTGACCACCCTGGTCGCTCCCGGCGGACTCCCACTCCTCGGCATGCTCTTCTTCGGCAATCTGCTCAAGGAGTGCGGCGTCACAGGACGGCTGTCCAAGACAGCTTCGACCTCCCTGCTGGACATCTGCACGATTCTGCTGGGAATCGCAGTCGGCGCCTCCACCTCGGCCCAGGTCTTCCTGACCCGCCGCTCGATTCTCATCTTCATTCTCGGCTGCCTGGCCTTTGCCGTGGCCACGGCCGGAGGCGTTCTCTTTGCCAAGCTGATGAATTTCTTCAGCCACACCAAGATCAATCCCCTGATCGGAGCGGCCGGTGTGTCCGCCGTCCCCGATTCCGCCCGGGTCGTCCATCACGTCGGCCAGGAGGAAGACCCGACGAATTTCCTCCTGCAGCATGCAATGGGGCCCAATGTCGCCGGTGTCATCGGATCGGCCATTGCCGCCGGAGTGTTTCTCGGCATATTCTAGTCGGAGGTTCCCGATGGAAGGAACCATCTGAGGAGGTACCATGAGTCAGATCATCGCCTGCGTTCCAAATATCTCTGAAGGCCTGGACCTTCGCTTCATCGACGGACTCGTGGAAAAACTCCGTGCCGTCGAGGGCCTGAAGATCCTGGATGTCGCCATCGACCGCGAGCAGAACAGGACGGTTCTCTCCTTCACGGGGCCACGGGAGGCTCTCTTTGAGGCCGGCTTCCTCATCTACGAGCTGACCCTCAAACATGTCGACATGAGACACCATCGTGGCGACTACCCACGGGTAGGCGCCGTCGATGTCTTTCCTTTTGTTCCTCTGAAGAATGCCACCATCGAAGATGCAAAGGCTCTGGCCGACGAGTTCGCGCGCCAGATCGCCGAACGTTTTTCCCTTCCCGTCTATCTCTTTGCGGAGTCCGCCCGCTACCGCTACCGCCGGGACATTCAGAACATCCGCCAGGGAGAATACGAGCATTTCGAAGAGAAGATGAAGGACTCCCGCTGGCTTCCCGACTACGGCCCGGCCGAGTTTCCGGTCGATACCGGTGTGACGATCATCGGTGCACGCCATCCCCTGGTCTCCTTCAAGGCCCACCTGAAGACAAACGATCTCGAGAGCGCCCGGGCCATCGGGAAGGCCGTCGCCGATACCTCCGGCGGCCATATCCGCGCCATTGCCGTCCGCGATGTCGAGAAATCCTCGGTCTATCTCTCAGTGGCGATCACTAATTTCCAATCGACGCCGCTGTACCGGGTCATCGAGAATATCCGCCTCGAAGGCCGCCGTTTCGGCGTCGACGTCCAGTCCACCGAGATCACCGGGATCATTCCCGAGATCGCCCTGATCCGGGCTGCCGAATACTATCTCCAGATTCGCAACCTGAATGACGAGATGCTTCTCGAACACAATATCCAAAAACACCTTGAAGAGAGTTTCGTCTTCGGAAGCGTGACCTGAGTCGGAGCGGGGAACCGAAACCGGAGCCGGAGCAGGGAACCGGAGCCGGAACCGGGGCGGCCGTGGTTCTTTGCGCGGAGTGCGGAAGGGATGATCGCGGTCTCTGTTTCTGAAGCCGGAGCTTTGAGGCGGTGGCCGAACATATGCGGTCGTGGGATGTTCCGACCACTTCGAGTGCGACCTCAATTGAGGATAGTTGGCTTTTCCGGGGCTCCGACGGGGTGCTTCCCGTATTGTTCATCTACTGTCGGATAACCGCTGGGCCGGACGAAGTCAAAGGCAGGCCTCGCTTCGCTCGGTCGCTGCGCGACCCCTGACATCGACCGAGACGGTCAGATTAGTGCCCCTTCCTCGGTCCTTCCCCAGCGCCCCTTAAAATTCCCGACAATGAGCATCGCGGCACCGTCCCCCTGCGATCTGCCGGACTCGAATGTCGGTCGCGGCTTATTAAGCGTCGATATTCTTCCTATTTCAGGGTTCCTCTGAAGACGGATCCCCGGATGAAGATATAACTCTGGCCGGTGTCGGACGCTCGAAGATCAAAAGCGTCTGACAAAGGAATGGTTTGGGTCTTGATCAGCCTGCCGTCCCGCCGATAGCTGATAAGTTCATGCTCGAAATGCGGCTCCGGGTCCCCCAAGTGCTCACGAGTCGTTACGAGAAAGTGAATTCCATGATCGTCGATGCTCCACCCGATGACGACGATCGGCCTCCCTTCTCCGGAAGGATCCCTGAGATTGAGGCGGGCAAGCTCCCCGCCATGAAGATCAAAGACCAGGAGACGATTGGAGAATGCATCGACGACGTAGATCCTCTTACCATCAAGGCGGACTCCGCATGCCTGAAGCTTGTCACCCGAGGCAGTACCTTTCAAATAGCGACCGCCGAGATTAATAGGTCCGTAGAAATCGTCTGCATCGAAGACCAGATCCGGCCCTGCGAAGGTAACACCCAACTGCAAATTATGGCTGCGGGTATTCCGCCGCCCCAGCCAGAATAGCGCAATCCTTCCGTCCGGCAGCTCAGTTCCATCGATGACCTTAAAGGCGGGGCCCTCCCCGCCGACCCATCGCCCCTGTTCTCGGAGGGTCCCGAGGCGCAGATCGATCCTTTTCTTGCCGCGGGTGTCATATTTGACGAGAGCGGAATAAAGTTTACCGGTAACAGGCTCCTCGATCGCCGAAATGAGAACTCCATCATGAAGGCGAATGCCTGTCTTGATTGAGGCGCCGTGGTCAGCGACGGAAAGAGACGAAATGTCGATCCAGGTCGTTGAGTTATTCTCAACGTCGATAGCCTCGACCATCGACGATCTCAGCTGCCTGATCAGCAACAGCCCGTCTGAAACCCAAGCCTGGCAGCGATCCCTGTCCTGGACAATGGGAGGCTTTGGGTCCTCGAGAATCCTCGAGGCGACCGCCCTGATCTCAGCCCGGCTGTCTCCCGAGGCGGTCTGGAGCCAGAAGGTCATCAAGGCGCTCAGGGCAAAGATGACAACAACAGTATTTTCTCTCCTCATCTTCATATCTACCTCTCATTAGTATTGATCTCGCTGAATCAGCTCCAAGCATCCGGATCTGTGAAGTAAGCATCCGCATCAGGAAAATCCGAAAAATGCCAGCCACCATTATCACATCTACGCTTTGTAAGGCCGGGATCGATACAGCTCTGGACTTCGCAGCAATCCCTGGTGCCATCATCTACCGGGCAGGGTTCCATAATTTCGGTCACCGTCTGACAAATGTCCAGGTCGGATGTTGTATCCTGGTTACAATCCTTGCAGACCGTTGTGCTCAGAGGGAGAAATATGATTCCCAGGCGCGGGCATGCGCTTGGACATGAGTCCTCCTCCTCACCACCGCCACCGGTGTTACCAGGACCACCGGTTCCAGGAGGCCCGCCATTATCATCGGGATCGTCAGAACTGCATTCGAAGACAAAACGATAGTCGGGGTTGCAGACCAGCGTGTTCGAGTCCGCATCCCAATCGCAGTTCAGTTCCCCGGTAGGAACCATAACCCATTGGCAGCCGTCTCCCTCATCACCGAGACAAGGATTCGCCGTAACTCCGAGTCCGAAGACGGTCATCGTGGCAAGAAAAAACAGGCTCAGTTTCCTCGTAGCAAGCAATTGAAGAACCTCCCGTTCAGATTCTCAGCTAGTTTACCCCCCCCCCGCATTTGTCAAGTGGTTGATTGGCCGAGGAACTAGCGCTGTTGGTCTTAGGTAGAACCCTCATGTGGCGCACGATGCGCACATCTTGCCCAATTTCTGTAGTTTAGCCTTTCTCTCCGGGCAAAATGTAAAAGTGTAGACCCGCCTCCGCGCCGGGTTCTGGGCGCTGATCTCCGTAGTCTCTGCGAGAGAATGTCTTCATGCCTTCGTGTCTTTACAGCTTCTTCTTCATCCGTGAAATCGATGAAATCCGTGGTTCCTTTTCTTGTCTTGGGCGGGGGGAGGCCTCTGCGATCTTGGCGTACTTTGCGTGAAAATGTCTTCTGCCTTTGGGTGGGTGGGGACCTTGCTTCCCGACGCCTTCCCTTCGTCCGGGCAGGCCGTGAAGCGGCCGTACTCACGGGGACGCTTCGCCTCAAACCAACTCACAGAGCACTTACCAAGGCCCGAGCCTGCCCTTGAGTTCCTGCCGGAAGACGCGCTACCATCAATGGGATGTCCGCATTCGAAGCATTCGTCGCATCCCCTCCGCAGCGCCACCTTTCTCCCGGCACGATGGGCGGCCTCGCCCGGGTCCACAGGCCCGGAACAATCTGGATCATCCTGGCCCTCCTCTGCTTCGCCCTTTTCTACTCCATCCTTTTCACGGCTCTCGATGCGCCCCTTCAGATTCGCCTTGGTTTTGCCGTCCCCGGCCTCCTCGGGTTGATCATTCTCTTCTGGTGGCTGTTCGGTCTTCGAAGAAAGAGAAGACTTCTCGTTTGCGGCGCCATCGTCAAGGCTGTTCCCCGGCCGCTCAAGGACCCACCCCGGGGACTCGATCAGATCGTGCACCTGTCATATTCTTTCAGGGATGCCAAGGGCATTGAGCACGAGGGAAGCTCCCCCATCGTCTGGCGGGGCGAGTCAATCAGTGAGGCCTGGATCTGCTTCGACCCCCAAGATCCGGAACGCAACTTCTGTATTCCTCAGCCGGCACCCTGGCAGCAGTAGCGCCGAAACTCCCTCCGGTTTCGACCTCAGTTTCGATTTACGGCGCCACTCCGGGCTCCGGATCGGCTACACTTGGGATATGACACTGGGATGGTTCCTGATCTCCCTTCTTGCCCCTCCGCTGGCTGCCGTCCTGTCCTCCCGTTTCCTCGCCCAGGAGAACCCAGATCCGGTCTTCGTCATCGTCGCCAATGCCGTGATGCCCGGTTCGGGCCTCGCCATCGTCAAACGACCCGTCCTCGAGATCACCCTTGGTGTCCTGATGGCACAGATCTCGATGATCGTCTCCGGCGGCCCGGTTTTCGGATATCTTCTCCCGATCGCCTTCATCGGCGGAGCCTGGGCAAGCCTCTACACGCCATACAACCCCATCACTTCGCAGGGGCTCCCTCCCTCGATGAGACTGCCGCAGCCGGGGCAGGATGCGATTCCGGAATCATCCTCCGGGCCGCTGATGGAGCAGGTCGGGGGGATGAGCCGGCTTCAGAAGGAAAAGGGCGAAGGGGAATCCCAGGGCTATTCCATCAGCATCAGCTGCACGGAATGCGGGGCTGATGTTTCGGTTCCCGTCCTTCATCATGCAGCCCTGTGTCCCTTCTGCGGGAGCTATCACCTCGTCGTCGGCCACGACGATCTTCTCCATGTCGCCATTCCCGACGAGGTCAGGGACGACCAGGGGCTTCGAGAGAAACTTCTTGAGCACTACAGGTATCGCTACTACCTCAAGCTGTACCAGAGGCACGTCGCTCCCCTGGAGCGCCAGGCGACCATTGCAGGTCCCCAGGGCGGACTGGCCGTACAGCAGGATGTCGCCATGGCCGCAGAGGCCGCTGAGCGAAGGATTTCGGCCCGGGCCGATACCTGGGTGGAGAAACTGCGCCCGAAGTTTAAGCTTGAACAGACACAACGATTCCTGAGCCCCTATTACCACAGCATGGGAACCCTCTACCAGGCAGCCTACGGACGAGATCCTCAGAGCAAGGACAAGAGACTTCGTTTCTCGCTGGCGAGCCTGGAAACCGCTCTGAGGGCCCAGGAGAGTATTGAGCTTCCCGAAATGGGCAAACTCTCATACCTCAAGGCCCTTCGGCCGATCGAGGAACTCCCGGAGGATTGTCGAGTCCTGCCGGCAGAGATCCCTCTTGAAATGATCTCGGCATCTCATGAGAACCTGAAAAATCGTAAGATCGACCGTTCCCTGGACAGCATCCGGGTCGGCTCGGCCTTTTCCGAAGAGGTCCGGGCCGTCGTCTGGCGTCCCTGGATCGTTGCCTCGGTGGTGGCCGATGGACGGAAAGAGACCTTCCTGCTGGAAGGGGCTTCGGGCTCGGTCACCGGGGAGGGAAAATTCATCAATGAAGAACTCTTCGGCGCCCTCAGCCCTCCGACCGAAAATGCGGCACTGCGTTTCCAGCCCATGGAATGTCCGACCTGTGGATATGAGTTCCGCTACGAGATTGACGCCCAGCTTCACTTCTGCTCCAACTGCTACCGGGTCTTCGAGGCGTCCCCGACGGGCAAAAGGGAGATCGAGTACGATCATGTCCCGGAATCGGAGAACACCGACTCCATCCCCTTCTGGCGCTTTCCGCTCCGCATCCGGACTGGAGACGGGAAGCTGCTGACCGATTTCGCCCATTTCAGGGACGGGATCGACGGCACCCTGGACCAGATCGGGGATTCCGCTGAAACTCGCCAGGATTTTCTCTGGGTTCCGGCTGTTCGCTGCATCAATCCCCGACTGAGCCGGAGGGCGCTCTCCCAACTGCTGATCCACACCATTCAGCACCCCCCTCGCCTGCGGCGCGGACGCTTCCCCCTTGACATCAAGCCCCGACCCTGGCCGATCGTGCTGGACGCCGAGGAAGCCCGGGTTTTTGCTCCCCTTCTCCTGGCCGAGATCTTCAGTCCCCGGGATATTGCCCGCATCAATGTCGCACAGGCACAGAACTGGCTCTTTGATGCCCGCCTGGAATCGGAGGGACACCTCTCCTACCTCTCGATTCCTTCGGATCTCACGGCCTCCTTCCGCGCCTATGTCGGCCGCTCACGGGTCAGCAGTCTGCCTTCAAAGAGCTGAGGTCAAAACCGGAACCTGAGACGGGTGGGCCTTGATTTCCTTTAAATCCACCGCATCGTTCGATCAGGAAAATCGTTAGTCCGAGGCACTCCTTCCGTCGGGCAGCCTGGTGTTTGCAGGTCTCGGAGGGACCTGAACTTCCTCACCCTGCAGGGTCAAAGATACGGCCCGAGAGATTGTCCTGCCCTGGAGTCTGCCGCTGAGAAGGAAGGAGAAACGAATGGTATCCGCTAGACCCGGACGGGAGGGGTCATCCCGACTGACGAAATCGATATTGGGAAAGTCCCGGGCAAGTGTCGTGGGGTCATATTCGATTGTGCTTGTGCCGCTCTCGACGGGAATGCTCTTCTCTATCAGAATGAAGCCCGGCATGGCTATGGTCTCATACAGCATAGCATCGGAAATCCCTGAGGGAATTCTCAGGCGAATCGGTACCTTCGGCCTGTCCGAATCAACTGTGAGCATTCCGGATGCGGGAGATTCCAGATCCAGGCGTGGGCTGTGCTTTTCCACGACGTAGAATGCGTAGGACCCACCCTGTGCACCCGGCACGGAACCGTGGGGATAAGGCGGCGTCAGCTGCCCGCCGGAGCACCGGCCCTCATGCCGGAGATCGACTCCGACCGTCCAGACGCCGGGCTGATCTACGGTAAATCTCTCCTGTGGCAGAGAGAGATAACCGATGCGATTCGCCTCACCCCGGATGCTCCGCGTACTCCCGTCCGGCGCGCTGAGGGTGAGCGCGATATCCGCGTCAACCGTCGGCGCCACGTGGCCGGCGAAGCTGAAAGTGTCGCCCACTTCGAGAATACTGCCGGGCCTGACCGCGGTGGGGAGGATGAAGAGGTCGATGTCCTCGCCCTTGAGAGTCATGATCGGCCCGCCCAGGGTCGGCCATCCGTCGTTACCCTGATCGGGAAAGGGCGGCATGACCCTGGGGCCGGCGGCATCCTCCGGCGGAATATGCACCCAGAGGGATCCCTGGCCGTCATATTCGGCAGTATCTTTCACGAGATCCCGGTAGACGGTCCCGACGTACTGGAACTTGAAGTCATTGGGAAGATCCCCGAGAAAACCGACGCCGGGTTCACCATCGTAGAAGGAATCATAACGCCAGTAGCCCCCGTCGCTCTGATCGGTGCCGACGACCTCCCGGACCCGCACTCCAGGGCGCTCGGCAACCCGGTAGGCATAGGCGATCTGGACGGTGTGTGAGGGGTTGAGCAGGACGGGAATCGGCGAATCACCGAGGGTCAGCAGGGGGAGTTCTCCCGAGGAAATACGCTCAGCTGGAATCTGAATCTCGGCCGCCTGCGCCCGTGCCGGCAGGGTGGACTCCATCTCACCGCTCAGATCACGGACCGACGCGACGGCCAGCAGGGCATCTCCTGCATAGTTCGGCATCTCCAACCGACTCCAGAAGATATCGCCGTTGAGGTAGGGGTTGAAGAAGTGACAGGCAACATCGCCCAGGCCGATGCGACTCAGTAGAAACCAGGCGGAGGGCTCATTTCCGTCAAGGCACTGGGCGCCGCGCCTCCCATGGGCTTCCAGGCTCAGCCGGGCCTGAGGCGTCATGATGACTCCACCCCAGCTGCGGGCCGCCATATGGAGCACACCTGAGGAATCCCAATAACGGGCTGAAACATCGACGCGATACTCGCCCGGGGCACTCATCAGAACCGGTGAACCCGCAGAATAGCCGAAGGAGTCGGCCCGGAAACTCAGGATGTCGCTGTGGGCCCGGGATGGATCCGAATCGGGATACTGGGTGATCTTCCACTGGATTTCAGCGGGGACTCCCGGCAGCAGCTGCAGGGCCGTCGACATGCTCCCACCGGCCTCAAAGGGCGTTCCGGGGAGCACTCCCGGATCCATATCCAGAGGCTCGGCAACCCAGAGATCGTAGGAGCCGCCGCCGGAATACCGCTGATCCCAGGAATCTTCAAGCCACCCGGTCATCTTGACGATCCAGTGCCCGTACTGCGGGAAAGACCGACTGAAATCCGGATCCCCGGTCGTCAGAGAATTGATATCGTTCCACTGAGTGGATCCGAAATTATAGTCTGCTCCGCTAATGGAGGATGGCGTCCGGATCACATGTTGTTTCAGCTCGGCCGGTCCGACACTGAGGCTGCTTCCATCCGGCCGGGTCATCTCAAGCCGGAGACTGCCTCCGGGAAGCTTCCATGGAATCGGAGAGGGGCCGGGAAGTGCGCGGTCCGTATCGCCCATTCCAAAGAGGAAGGGCTCAAGGCGGTAGGAAATCAGTTCGCCGCTGTGAGCTTCTCGTGGGCGCAGAACATAGGGCGCCCCCTGGGTGACGACGTGGGTGGCGATCCCGAAATATGGGGCATCCTCGCGGGAGAGTGTTCCGTAGAGTCCATCGGAGGGCTGATCCGTCAGCAGACCCCAGACAAGGTGACGATCGCTCGCAACCTCTTCCGGGGCGCCGATGACGATTGGTGTCAGCATCGCATTTCCGGGGACATTGAGACCGTAGACGGCGGAGCTTCTCCAGGTGGGGCCGTTCGGCAGGCCGCTTCCCACGGCCTCCACACCGAGGAGGTAGACCCCCGGCGGGACTTTGATCGGGAGTTCAATTTCGCGGCTGAAGGTGGCTTCCACTGCATGAGAGGACGCCGAGCGGAAATCGACGATCTCCTCCGGAGGGCCGAGTCCGAAGAGAGCGGTGCCGTCGCTGACGGGCAATCCACTGGGTGTCAGGAAGCTGCTGATGTTGTTCTCAACCGGTGTGATCTGCCGACCGTCGGCATTGAAGATGGGTACAAGGAGAGGAATGAAACGCAGCTGAAGTCCCTCGGTACTGCTTCCTGCGGAAATCCCGGGCGAATAGATACCGACCGTACCGCTCATTTCAAGTCGTTCCCCGGCGCGGATGCGCAAGGGAGTTGAATTCTCGCCGTTTTCTCGACGAAGCGTCCCCTGAAAGGTCCATGCCGCCCGCAGATTGTGGTCGGGCGGTTCCTCGTGATCGATGAAAACGGCCCCTGAAGCGTTGATCTGCTCACCGGCGCCTCCGGTCGAGCTTCGAGGAAGGGTGACGACGGTGGCGGGGAGTGGGTTGCTTCCCCCGTGAAGCCCCTCGGGGAGTTCCATCCACCGGGGACCAGCCGGCCCGTGCCGGATTAAGATCGATGATCCCGGCGCTGCGAAAATCCGTGCACTGAAACTTCCGTCTGATTCGGCAAGGGTTGCGGTCTGTTGCGCACTGTTCTGGTTCACCAGCAGGACGACCGAGAATGCCTCCACCGCTCCGGCCGAGCCGCTCACCAGACATTCGCCCAGTCCGTCCGGGGGCCCAACGCTGATTTTTGAGGCGTCCGGAGCTGCCTCGGGAAGCTGTGAGACGGGAGTCCGGGAGAGACGGATCTCAATGTTCGAAACATCAGATGACCTGGCGTCCACGGCAAGGGTCGGCGCCCAGAACGGAATGGGACCGTCAAGGCTCAACCAGTAGATTCCCGGCGAGACGGAGAGACTGAAGCTTCCGTCCTCAGGTTCGCACATGCACCATCCTTCCTCGGATTCGAAGCTGGAAGGATCCACCGCCCAGGCATGCAGGCTGTAGGGGCGGTTGATATCAGCGCCTGAGGGTGGGAGGATCTTCCCGGAGATCTGGAGGTCCGCCGCCTGGACCACAGCCCCGCTAGCGAGCAGCAGTACAGACAGAAAGAAGAAGATTCCGTATTTTTCAGTTAGTTTCATCACTGAACTCCTTGAGAAGGATCTCACCCCTATCCCAGCCGTAGCGCCGGGCAATGGGCTCAAACAGCCGCCGGAAACGAAGCCGGACGCGAATTGTGGCCGCTTCGCCATTCCAGACGAAGTCATAATGGGTATTGCTCTCACCGCCTGCCGAAATACGGTTATCCGATTCGATCAGCGTGGGTTTCCAGTAGCTGACGACCGGCTTTTCTCCCGTGGCGACATCGGAGAGAATCTTCGCGTAGACCGTACCGGGCAGTCCCGCAAGCGATCCCGCCCACGCAGGGAGCCGCGGCCCTTCGGCGAGGGGAAGAGCTGAACCGGAGGAATCCTCGACTTCGACGCTGAGCAGGAGGTGCCGCCCCGGGTGATCGGTGGGCAGGTCGTGCCCGGCGCCGATGTTCCGGACCTTCACGCTGAGATGCAGGACTCCAGGTTCCCGATCAACGGAGACCACGAGATCGGCGGCAGTGGAAATGAAATCCGCATCGGCGACACCGAGTTGAAGATGGGATGGGATGCTCTCGGCCGGATGCTCGAGACCTCCGGCGCTCGGCAGGGCGAAATGTGTATCGCCCGAAGGCGGCATGTGACAGTCCTGGCAGTCGATACCGCGACTCGCATAGCTCGACGCTTTCCACTCGCTGTAGGAGGTATAGATCGGCGTTCCCCAGAAACTGTGCTGATGGCAGGGAGCACAGAAGCGGGAATCGCGCATCTGGGGCGCGTAGGTATCGGTATCGTGAATATCGGGATAGGGACCGAAGAAGACGTTGTCGCCCGAGGGTGGTCTCAGTGTCTTAAGCGAAAAAACCCCTGGCATATTGGAATATGGATCGCTGTTGAAGGGCTGAAGATAGGCCGAGAGGGTCTTATGACAGAAATCGCAGTGGATTCCGGCCGTCGTTTCTCCACGAACATCATTCATATTGGTGGTGAAGGCTGCATCGACGGCTGCCCCCGGTGCGTGGCAGGCGGCACAGCTGCCGGCGGTACCGGGAAAATCCAGGAGATAGCCCGGCTCGACAGTGTGCTCCCCGCTGATATCCGTGCCCTTGTAGAAGCTGAAAAACCGTGGGTTGGAGATCGCGGAACCGTGGGCATTGCCGGACCATCGCTGTACCATTTGAGGATGGCAGCTGCCACAGGCTGAAGAGCCCGACACGGCGGGGTCGGGATCGACCCACTCGTAGTCCGTGTTGTCCCCGGTGTGGAGGCGCCGGAGTGAGAGACTCAGGCCGGAGGCCGGTGCATCCACCTTCTCACTCGCGATATAAGCGCCCGGCGCCCAGGCTGCCAACTCAACCGAAGTCTCCGGGGTCTGGATGCTGAATGTGCCCTCCGGATCGGCCGTCACGGTATTTTCCGCAGCTCGAATCGAGACCAGGGCATGTGATGCCGGGGCGCCGGTGTCCGCCCAGACGACGATCCCCGAAAGCTCATTTCCGCCTTTCGGGTGAGAGGCAATCATCTTCACAGCCTGATCGCCTGCCCGGCCCTCGGCCCGGCGGGCGGCGTGACCCGGGGCTGAGAGACCGTAGCGAAGAAAACTGAGCAGCGCCTGAATGTCATCCGGGTCCAGCTGGGAGGTGTTCCCGTGGCGGTCTGAGGCATTGCGCTCGCCCGGAACGGCCTCCAGATCGGCAGCTGAACCATCGTGCAGATAGGGCGCCGTTTCCCCCAGATTGAGGAGGCTGGGCGTATCGATTTCCGGGCCCAGCACTTCCATCGGGCCATCGGCCGTTCCCACATCGTGGGTCTTGAAATCGGTGTAGCGCGGCGGAGGATGGCAGCTCGAACACCCGGTCGTCTGATCGAAGAAGATTCTCCGGCCTCTCTCGATTTGGGAGGCATCTTCGTGGCGTGGGGCCGGCGAGCGGGGCGCCGACAGGGAATCCAGGTAGGCGGCGAGGCTGTCCAGCTGGAGCGAACGCCCCTGATTCGGGCTCTCGCCGGTCGGATTCATCTGCCCGTCGATCAGGCCATCGCCGAATTGTTCCAGGCGGATCGCCGATTCGGAGTCGGCGGATTCGTCCCAGCTCGCAGACCAGCGCAGGGGATAGGTGCCGATCATTCCTTCGAGGCTGGTGGTATTTCTCGGCCCCGCGAAAGAGAAGTTCCAGGTCCGCCCATCCATCCCTCCCTCCCAGTGGCAGGAATTGCAGGAGATCCAGTTCTCCCGGGAGAGTTTCGGGGCGGCGGAGGAGAAAAAGAGTTTTTTTCCCTCGAGCAGGACGGGAGGAAGCGGGATTGTGCTGGTCCTGACGGTTTTCATCACGCTCCATGTGCTCGTATCGATAACAGAGATCGTCCCGTCGAGACTGTTGAGGACGAAGGCCCGGGCGCCGTCTGAGGACAGTACGACCCCTCGGGGATTGGCCCCCACATCGACATGGGCCTCGGCAAGGCCTGATTCGAGTTCAATGACCGAAAGATCGTCGCTCGCGGAGTTGAGAACCAGGAGTTTCCCGTCTCCGCTGAGCGCGGCGTCGTAGGGAATGGCTACCGGCTCATCCACCTCGGCTAAGAAGATCGTTTCTCCCTTCAGCTGTTGTCCCCGCTCCGGATCCACCACAACGACGAGAGGAAAGAGGGTCGTGTCGAAACTCAGCGAGGTATTCCCTTCGTTGGATCGCGTCTGTGGAAGGTAGGCGCGGCTGCCGTCGGAGGAAAGAATGATCGAAGGCGAGAGTTCGGCGCCGCTGAAGGAAGAAATCCGCCCTGCAATCTGAAGGCTTGCGATATCAACGATGTCCAGGGACCCGTCGGCAATGTTGCTGATGAGCAGTTTCCTTCCGTCGGCTGTGATCGCCAGGCCCGCAGGACGCCGGCTACTCTCGATCCGGGCCTTCACGAAGAGCCGGCCGAGATCGAGGACATCCACGGTGGAAGCCGTCTCGCAGGCGATGTAGGCCGTCGAGCTGTCGGACGGCGAGAAGAGCACCCCCCATGGAGCGCGGTCGACTCCGATCGTGCCGAGCACCGCGGGTTGACTCAAGTCGACGATGGAGACGGTGTCATTGCCCCGGTTGGCCGTCAGCGCCCGATTCCCGTCAGCGGACAGGGCCAGCGTGATCGGCTCCGGCCCGACGGGGAGTTCCCACCGGAGTTCCAGCGAGGCGGTATCGATCAGGGAGAGACTGCCCGATTCATGATTGACGGCCAGCAGAGTGCTTCCGTCCGGCGAAAGTGCCAGGGCGCAGCTCGAAGTCCTGGGCGGCGGCGGAGATTTCGGACCGGCGATTGCGGCCTGGGGCAGCCAGCTCAGGGAAAGACACAAAACACTCAGGGCTCGCATCAGCACCGGAATCAGCTTTCTCATACACCTCTAAACGACCGGGACGGGGTTTTCCCTCACCCGGGCGGTGTGGCGCCCGAAGCCGGGATTGTCGCAGCCTCAGCGCCGCCGGTTGAATTGAAAAACTCAGGCCGGGTCCGGGGCAGGCCGAGGGCAGCGGACGGGCCCTGCCGGGTCTGGAGCCGCCAACCGAAACCGCTTCCGGAGCCGGGGACCGGAGCCGCTTCCGCGGCCGGGTGCTGCGCCCGAGAGGGGAAGCTGAGCCGACAGAGTCCCACTGGAAGTGGTTGGAACATCCCACGACCACATCGGTTTTGGCAACCACTCCCCGGCTCCGGTCCCCCCTCCGGTTCGGGATACCAAGGTTGTGCTCGGCCCATGGTTTCCTCTCAAAGAACCACGACCCCACCGGCTCCGGCCACGGTTTCGGCCCTCCGCTCCGGCCACGGATTCGGTTCCTGCTCCCGCTCCCGCTCCGGTCCCGGATCTGCGGCTCCGACTCGCCGCTCCGGAAGCTCACCGGGGCCATTGGTCGTCGGAAAGCCGAAAAGGCTGTCGAACTCTTCGATCGCCTGCGGGAGATGAGCCGGAGACTGCCCCGGAAGGCCGATCGATTCCGATCATGTTCCGGGATCCACCTTATTCTCAGCCCGCGAGACTCTTCGAGATCTTCTTCTTGAGGATCATCATCTCCAGGGCAATTCCGGCGGCGACAGCGGCCGCCTCAATCTCCTGAACCGGCACACTGACCAGACTCTGGCCCGGAATATCGCCCAGAAGAAAAACCACGATCCTGCCTTTCACCCGAATTGGAAGCAGGAGAATGTTCTCCGGCATGGTCTCACCCAGGCAGGCGCCGATACTCGCATTATTCTCGCCCGGAGGAAGGGGCCCGATATGGTGGGTCCCGGTCTGATAGAGAACTGAAAAGAGCGAAGGCTTCGCGAGATCCACTTCAAAGCACTGGACGTCTTCCAGGACCGGTCCCATCCCGTAGGCCATCCAGCCGTGAACCCGATCTTTATAGATCGAGAAAAGGCAGAGCCTGCTCAAGTAGCGGGCGGAAAAGCCCAAAATGGCATTTCCGATTTCATCTCTGCTGGTGGCTTCAAGGAGGGCTCGCTCGTACTCCTCGGAATCAAGATACCCCGGGCCGGAAACGGATGAGGGATCGATAATGGGCGCAAGGGCGGGATAGGTAGCGTAACGAATGGACGTTGCCAGCTTCCCAGACCAGTCCTCTCGGGAACGGAGAAGCTGTTTTCCGGAGGGCATTTTGCCCGTCCACAAACCTGCCCACTCCTCGTTTGACGAAGGTACAACCACCTCACGAGCCGAGTCATCCTTGACTTTCCTCACCGGGCTCTGCTCTGTCGCAAGGGCCTTCACTGCGGCTGCCACCGAGGTCTCCGTCGCAACGAAGGCTTCCACTGTCATCCCCGTCAGGCCCCGGATTTCCTCCAGGGCTGCCCGGTCCGTCGGGTTGACCATGGCGACCTGCAGGCGATGTTGCGCAATCCCGAAGGGTACTGCCAGCAAGCGCCAGGCATCTGCAGGTTTCAACAGCCTGCGGACCTCAGCCGGAGCCACCCGCAGAAACTCGCGGGGAATCGGAGGACAGCCGGTCTGCTCCGACAAGGCTTCAAGAAGCTGCTTCTCCGTCAGGAAGCCGAGGCGAAGAAGCTGGGACCCCAAACGACCCCGATGCCGGTGACTGGCCTCCAGCGCTGTATGAAGCTCGCCGACCGAGGCATAACCACGCTCCAGCAGAATCTCACCAAGTTTCCGCATCACTCACCCACTTCTCGCTATGCTTCTGCATGACGACCGCGTTTTCTCCATCCCCATAATAACCCGCCCTGCAGCCGATCTCTTCAAAACCCAGACCAAGGTACAATCGACGAGCCGGCTGATTGGATTCCCTCACCTCGAGAATGATCGACTCGCCCCCCTGCCGCAGCATTTCCTCCTCGGCACGACGCATCAGCCTCCTGGCCAGACCTTTCCTCCTGAACTCCTTCCGGACACCAAGATTCAGGACATGAAGATCGAGGTACTGCCAGGCGCTGAGGAGATAGGCCGCCACCCTCTCGGTAGCCGCTTCGATCAGCAGGCGATGGAAACGACCCTCTGCAATGGTCTCAGAAATAAAGAAGGAGAGAGGCCAGGCGTCGGCGAAACACTCCAGCTCAACCTCCATTACAGCAGTTTCATCACCCGGGCAATAGGCCCGCTCGTAGAAACGCTCAGCCACCGGCGCCCCCGTGAATCGGGGGACCCTCAATGTAAAAGGCCTCAACTGCTTCCGATTCGAGCTCGGAAAAACTCAGGCGAATCAGGGCCTCCGCTCCGGATCTCCCAACGATGGCGCGAGGAACATCTCCCAGTGAAAGTGCGCCGGAAGCAACCCAGGAAAGATCTCTGGAAAGCTCCTCAACCCTCTGAATTTCGATCTCTCCACAGGGCAAGGGCAGTCCACTCGGCCCGATCTCGAAAGACCTCGTATAAACCTCCCCGCGCCGACCGGGCTGTGCGGTCATATACCTTCCCTCGATCTGATCCACCCGGGCCGCCTGCATCAGAAGAGAATTAAAGGCCAGAACCCGGGCTCCATGAGCAGCTTCCAACCCGAGAGCCGTGGCCAGACCGGAGCGAATACCCGTGAAGGACCCCGGGCCTCGGCTGACGACAACTCGAGTAATTTCAGCCGCGCTGATTTCAGCATCCTCGACGAGGAGATCGATGGCCGCCAGCAACAGGGAGGATCGTCGGCTGCTCCCGGCAAGATGCATCGATGAAACACGGCTGTGCTCCGGGCCCGCCAGGGCCGTCTCCAGCCGGGGACCACAAAGGGCCAGGGCAAGGG
>JANTFG010000035.1 GCA_024763555.1 Thermoanaerobaculales bacterium | reverse complement strand
ATGCCGACCAGGCTGACATCCTCTCCATCCCGTTCGAGGATCTCCGCCGCCATTCTGCGGATGGTCCGCTCGAGATCCGCCGGATCCATGATCTGGACCCTCCGACCGCCGCTCCCCGGTTTCTGATGCATCGCAACTCCTTTAATTCCTGTCCCGTCGGGAATCACCTCTCGCTCAACAGGCAGCAATACTCCCGGCCAGCGCCTGATTCCGACATAAAAAAAATTCCCTCTCGGGAATCGTCGCGGCCGGAATCATGGCAGCCTCAATCATCGAGTGGATGATACCACAGGAGCAGAGGAGACAGGTGATTTTTCAGGACTCAATTTCACCGATTCGATACGATACACTCGGCACATGGAATTCCGCGGCATGAAACCCTCCTCAAGGGCACGTCTGATCCTCCTCGGCATCTTCCTCGCCGAACGCGCGGTTCTGCATGCGGCCGGCATCCGTTGCCAGCTGGATGGTCTTTCCTGGTACTGGCAGCTCCTGGATCTCCAACTCCTCAAACACCATCTGCTCTCCAGCCTGGTTTCTCTCCATGCTCAGCCACCCCTCTTCAATCTCCTCACCGGGCTGCTCCTCAAAACCGGCGCAGGGATGTGGATTTTCTCACTCTTCTGCACCCTTGAAGGCCTTCTGATGTGTCTTCTCATCTTCGAGATTCTCTCGGAATGCGGATGGGTGCCAAAACACAGTATCCTTCTGCTCTCACTCCTGACCATCCTGCCGGCCTGGGTCCTTTATGAGCAGTGGTATTTCTATGATTTCCCGACCGCCCTTCTTCTGGCGGCATCCGTACTTTTTCTCCTGCGCTGGGGAAGAAGCGGGAAAACCCACCATCTCCTGCTCTATCTGGGGAGCATCACGGGTCTCGCCGGTATCCGAAGTATCTTCCACATTATCTGGCTGATCCCCGCGGTCGCCCTCGCCTTTTTCGCCCGAAAACCAGTCTCCCGACGCCTCAGGGCAGCCCTGGCTATCCCGGTACTGCTTGTTGGAGGCTGGTATCTTAAGAACGAGCTGCGCTTCGGCTTTTTCGGCTCCTCTTCCTGGATGGGGCTCTCTCTGGCCAAGATGACGACGATGCGTCTTCCCCCGGAGGACGCCCGCAGGCTTGTTGCCGCGGGGAGGATCTCCCCGTTCTCGCTGGTCCGGAAACCATTTGCACCGATTGGCGATTATGAGAGCGCTACCGGGCTGAAATTCGCGGACCCTCCGAACCCCGTTCTCGGCACCCGGGAAAAGGGAGACGGCCAGCCGAATTTTAACCATCTCGCCTATCTTGAGATCTCCTCCCTCTGCAGGAAGGATGCCTTCGAGGTCATCCGCAATCGACCTGGAATCTACCTGGAGGCTCTCAGGATCTCCGTCCACCGTTTCTTCGGGCCTGTTTCGGCCTACCCGGCCTTTCGTGAGAACCTCTCGGTTCTGGCGCCCATCGCGAAGCTGGAGATCTTCGGCTGGGACAGCTCGCCCTTTTCGATACTCATCTTCGCGGCTTGCATCATCAAACTGTTCTTGAGCGGGTTTCAGGCCCTGATGAGGAGAGATCCTGCCATGGCAGCGGTCTGCGCCTTTGCGCTATTCACCATTTTCTGGGTCTTCATGACCGGCAACATGCTGGAGATCGGCGAGAATGAACGCTTCCGCTTTCTCCTCTTTCCCCTGCTCTTTCTCGCGTTTGCAGCGCTGCCCGGACTCAGCGGAAGGACTCGGAAATCATCTCTCCCAGGGACGCAAGAGAATCCAGGTTCGTCGGTTCCTCCGGAAGCAGAGGAATGCGAATGACCGGGTGATGTCCTGCAAGAAGATCCTCGAGGGCTTCGATCCCCTCGGCCTCTCGTTGCGCCAGCCACTGAAGCAGAGCGACACCTTCCCGCGTACCACCTGTTGCCTTTACAGGCCCTTCCGGCAGGGGATGCACACGGTTGACGATCACCGGACCGAGACGATGGCCCGCCTCTTCGAGGCGCCGTGCAAAATGCAGGGTGTCGGCAACCCGATGCGGGCCCGGCGCAGACACCATTGAAAAGAGCGTATCCGGAGCGCGCAGGAGCCTCTGAACTTCGAAAGCGCGCTGTTTGAAGCCGTCGAAGAGCGGAGCAAAGGCCTGGAAGAATTCCGCCATATCCCGAAGCAGATCCAGGCCGATCATATGGTCGAAAAAGGCCTCGACGTTCCGCCCGAGAAAACCAAGCTTCGCCGTGCCTCGAAGGCGGCCCTTCGCGTCGAACCAGGGTTTCAGGGCGATTCGTACGCCACCGGAGTCCAGAAAACCCGTTATTCTCTCGGGCGCCTTGAGAAAATCAATGGCCTGCTGGGCCGGAGGGGTATCAAGAATGATCCTGTCAAAGCGCCCTGAACGCGAGACTTCGAAAAGGCGCTCGGACGCCATATATTCAAGGACACCCGCCAGTGCACCTGAGAGATGATCATAAAAGCGGTTCGAGAGGATCCGCTCCCTCGCCTCCTCGTTCGGCGCATAATTCCTGACGAGGCGATCGAAGGTACGGCGGGCATCCAGGAGGCTGACTAGGAGGGAACCCTCACCCTCGACCGGAACCTCGACTTCCTCTGAAGCTTCAGCCTCTGAGATGCCCAGGGCATCTTTCAGGCGCAGCGAAGGATCGAAGGTCATCACCATCGTCCGCTCGCCTGCCCGGGCATGTTTCAGGGCCATCGCGGCCGCCAGGGTCGTCTTTCCGACTCCCCCGGCGCCGACAACGATCTGCAGTGGATGCTCGATGCCGCTCACCCCCGGCCCCCTCTTCCCGAGGCCTGTCGGCTGAGCCACCGTGACAATTCCACCCCCAGACGTCCGACGAGCGCCGGACCGGGATCCATGGGAAGCAGGGGCAGCTCGAGGAGCGGACCCTCCCAGACCGCAGCAAGCCTGGCCCTTTCCGATTCATTGATCTGCCGCCGTCGAATCCAGAGGTCGTGGAGAAAATCGTCGGCCTCCGAATCCGTCCCTTCATCCGGAACCGGCGGGTAGAGCGCATTGAGAACGACAAATTCCGGTCTGCGTTGCATCCGCGTTTTCATGGCCTCGATGAGTTCCCGGGTCTCTTCAACCGGCATCTCCTCCGCCATGCCGACAACGACCGTTCCCGAGCGTGCTTCATCGCCGAGGAAGGCCGCAACATCGGCTGCCATCTCTCCAATCGGACCACTCTTGACCACATCCGAAACCAATTGGGCCGCCAGCAGCCAGGAAACCCCGTGACCCGTGGCCGGCGCATCGAGAATAATGCACTCCGGGGTTTCGATTCCGCGGGGGTGGTGGCCTTCGAGCCATCGGAGCGCCCTGCCGAAGACGGCCGCTTCCTTGATACCCGGGGCACCTGCCGTAAAATGCTGATGAACAGGACTGGCGAGCACTCTCTTCACGAGGAATCCGACCTTGAGTTTTTCCCGGACCAGATCGTCAATGATGCTCCTGGGCTCGAGATGCTGGATCTTCAGGAAGGGATCCACCTCGACGACATCTCCTCCTGAAGGGGGAATGTCGAAGAGATGGTGGAGATTCTCCCGGGGATCCACCTCGATCAGCAGG
Source organism: Thermoanaerobaculales bacterium (assembly GCA_024763555.1). Taxonomy (GTDB): domain Bacteria; phylum Acidobacteriota; class Thermoanaerobaculia; order Thermoanaerobaculales; family Sulfomarinibacteraceae; genus JANTFG01. The sequence continues at coordinate 16,816 of JANTFG010000035.1, read as the reverse complement.
GTCTTTCGCCGCATCCCGGAGAGCAGACGACCGAGCATGGCCGTCACGCTACTCTTTCCCACGCCGCCCTTGCCGGTCACGACGATCAGCTGCAGTTTTTCAAGTCGCCCTGCAATCATTCAGCTCAGCCCTCTCAAATCGCTTCCACAAGACTTCCTCCAGGCGAAAGTCCGATCGCGATTCTACCGGGCTTCAGAATACATCGATTCGATGAGTCCGGCATAGTCCTTTTCGACGACGCGCCGCTTCACCTTGAGTGTCGGAGTCAGATGGCCGCTTTCGATACTGAGCACTTCGTCCAGCACATGAAACTTCTTGATCTGCTCGTAGCGGGCCAGCGAGGCATTCGCCTTTTCAACCGCATCCTCGAAAAGCTGCCGAATCTCAGGATGTTCAAGCAGCAAAGCCAGATTATCCGCCTCGATCTGATGCTCTTCCGCCCAGCGCTCCACCTCCTCGACCGCGGGGGAAATCAGGGCAACGATATAGGGCTTCCGATCGCCGATCAGGACCACCGCCTCGATGAAAGGAGACTTCTTGATATGGCTCTCGATAGGCTGCGGCGCCACGTTCTTTCCTCCGGCCGTAACGATGAGGTCTTTCTTGCGATCGACGATCAGAACGAAACCTCCATCGTCGATATCCGCGATGTCCCCGGTATGAAAATAACCGTCCTTGTCAAAGACCTCGGCCGTAGCCTCCGGCTTATTCCAGTAGCCCTTCATCACACTTGGACCCCGCACACAGAGTTCCCCATCTTCCGCGATCTTGAGATCCAGGTTCTGAAGGGGTTTTCCAACCGTACCCAATCGCAGCTCACCGGGACCGGCGCCGTTGACGGCGATGACCGGGGATGTCTCCGTCAAACCATAGCCCTCCATGACCTGAAGATCGAGAGCGTGGAAGAACTCGTTGACATGCATCGGGAGTTCGGCCCCACCGGAAATGGCGTATCTCAGCCGGCCCCCCAGGCCTTCGCGAACCTTCGAGAGAACCAGTTTATCCGCGAGCTTATAACGGGCTTCGAGGAAGGAGCCGATCGGGGCGCCGCCAATCCGGCGTCGCGAGACCTCACGACCGACATTCAGGGCCCAGAGAAAAAGCGAACGTTTGGTGGACGAGGCCCCCGCAACTTTGGTCATAATCTTCTGCTGAACCTTTTCGTAGAAACGCGGGACACCCGCAAATAGAGTCGGTCGGATGGAGGCCACGAGTTCTCCGACCTCATAGACCGAACAGTAGGCGCGGAAGGTCGATCGCCACATGTAGATGTAGCCGATCATGCGTTCCAGTACGTGGCAGAGGGGCAGGAATTCCAGGGCCAGATCCTGTCGGGTCACCGGAATCCGATCCGCAGCAAAGAGAACATTCTGGATGAGATTATCGTGACTCAGCATCACGCCTTTGGGCTCGCCGGTGGTCCCCGAGGTATAGATCAGGGTCATCAAATCATCCGGTTTGATCTTCTTCGCGCGGTCCCAGAAGCCGGCTTCGGCCTTTCGCAGACTTCCCGCCGTCAGCATGTCGTCCCAGGAGGTCACTCCGGTCTCCCCGTCCTCCTCAATCTGAATGAGCATTTCCAGATCCGGGCAGCGGTCCCTGACCTCGAGAAACTTCTCCATCTGCTCGCTGTTCTCGACGATGGCGATCCTGGCGCCCGAATCCTTCGCCTGGTAGGCAATCTGTTCCGGTGTCAGGGTCTGATAGACCGGCACGTCCGCCGCCCCGGTATCCAGGATCGCCAGATCGGCAATATGCCATTCCGGGCGATTGCCCGAGGCGAGCATGACCCGATCGCCCTTCCCGATCCCATGATCGGCCAGAGCCTGAGCCAGGGCCGCCGTCTGCTGAAAAAAATCCTCGGTCGAAAAGGTACTTCGACCGTCTGAGCGGTAATGCACATAGTGCCGGGAGCGCGGCTTCTCCGTGTCATGGCGGTACAAATCGAGAATATTCTTCATGTCCATCCTCCGGGTTTCACTGGCAAGGCTCAAGTCCCCCGATGAAGAATATCACGAAGACGCCGCATTGCGGCTCAATCGGGCCGCGGCGCGGCGAAAACTCTCAGTATCCCGCCGCCATTCCCGACGATCCCGGGAACTCATCAATCGGCCTCTACAGATCCTGACCGCGAGTCTCATCAGTGCTCCACAGCGCATCAGACGACGTATTAAATCCGCTCTGCGCGGGTTGCTGTGCATCCGGACAAAACGAAGCAGATCCGGCCAGAGTTTCTCCGGCTCAACCGAATCAACTGCGCCTTCCCTGGACCGGACAGTTCCGCCATGCTCGTGGTAAACCCTGAACTCTGGAAGGAGCACACTGTTGATACCCGCTGCATGCGCGCGATAACAGAAGTCGAGATCCTGAGCATAGAAGGCAAAAGAGTGCTCAAAAGGACCGACCTGCTCCCAGACCTCCCGTCTGAAGGCCATCGCGGCCCCCGAGACCCAGTCGACAGGGTATTCGCCGGCCCCGCGCGGGGAAGAAGGGCGGTTCCGAGCCAGAAATTCTCCACGCAGGGCGCCAAGGCCGCTGACGAGAGCGAAGAGCCAGAGCGGTGTCGGGAAGGCGGCGCCGCTCCACTGCCCACTCCCGTCGGGATTCAACAGCCGGGCGCCAATGATCTCCAGATCGGAGTGATGCCTCAGTCGCTTGAGCAGGGCATCAAGGCTCCCCCGAAGCATGCGCGTATCCGAGTTGAGAAGGAGGAGAAAATCTCCCTCCGCCTTGTCCAGCCCTGAGCATGCGGCCAGAGAAAAACCCTGAGCATGCTCGTTCTTCAGCAGCTTGACCTGCGGAAAGCGGCTCTTGATGGATTCCGAGCTTCCGTCCGAAGAACCATCGTCGACGACGATAATCTCCAGTCCCGCACTGATGGGAGAACAGGCGTCCAGCGATTCCAGGCAGAGCAGCACCAGATCACGGGTCTCATGAGTCGGAATTACAACGGAAAGCCTCGCCTGGCCGGACATGGCGCCCATTGTAGCGGAGCACCGGGCAATCCCTCCAACCGGCTCAAGACCCGCCCTTGACCTTCTGTTGAAATCGGTCAAACTGGGGCCATGAAGCGCTCCACCCTGATTGCCGTCATCTTCATTGTCCTCGTCATCATCCTGGCCGTGTTTCTTTTTCTTCCGGAACAGAAAGCCGGCCACAGTCCCTCCAACGGGGAACTTCTGACGCCTTCCAGTCTGCCGGAAGGCCCCACGACTGAAGGAGAACTTCGAATCATGACCTGGAATATCCGGAACTTCCCGGAGGATGACCGCCCCCAGACTGCGGATCTCGGCTTCTCGCGAAAAACGGATTTTCAGGATCTCGAAGCGGTGCTTTCAGCCCTTCACGCAGATCTCCTCGGCGTCGAAGAGATCAGACGACCTTCCCTTTTCCGGAAGATTCTCAGCAACTCGCTGGGCTCCGATCATTTCAAGGCAGCCTTCAGCCGAAGAGGAGGCCGCTGGAACCAGCACGTCGGGTTTATCTGGAATCCGGACCGTCTGAAACTCGAAGGACAGGTCGAAGAGGTCGGGTCCATTGCCCTGACGGAGTACCTGCGGCCGGGCCTGGCCGGATATTTCAAGAGCAGAAAAACAGAGGGCATCGACTTCAGTCTCCTGCAGGTTCATCTTCGCGCGGCGCCGAGCGGCTATCACCAACGCCTCGAACAGTACCGGGCGATTGCCGAATGGGCGAATTCCCACGTTGCTGCAATCGGAGACGAGGATCTCATCGTCCAGGGCGACTTCAATACCACCGGCCCGGAGGGTGGGCGCATGGAAGATGAACTGGCGGTCGCCGATCGGATTCTCGCTCAGGCCGGTTTGAGGAGAATACCCAACCTCAGCGGCTGCTCCGAATACTGGGAAGGACCGGGACAAGCGGATGGAGTCCAGGTTCCGGCTCTCCTGGACCAGGTCTATGTCAGGGGCTTCGAAGAATACGATGAATCCCATCCCCTGCGATCCTGGCTTCACTGTGCCAGGGCCGAGTGTCGGGACCTGGTCTCTCGCCCCGATGCTCCCGATGTGAGTTTCTGGGGAGTCTCCGACCACTGTCCCGTGAGTTTCGAGTGTCGTGACAGGGATCTCGATCCGGAGTCCAAAGGAGATTCTTAGCCTTCGGCGCGCCGACAATTTCATCCCCCTTAGCTGCCGGTCTCGTGTATGATGCGCCAATGTCAGAGGCAGCCCTGCAACCGGTATTTGTCAACGATGCGAAACACCGCGTCAAGACTCTCGAGGAACTTCGAGATCTGGCGGCCCACGCGCATCTGCTTCAGACCCTGGTCCAGCGCGACATTACGGTTCGCTACAAGCGCTCTTTTATCGGTTTCTTCTGGACGATGCTCAACCCCCTTCTTCTGATGATCATCCTGACCATCGTTTTCGCCCATATTTTCAAATTCGAGGGAATCCAGCACTACGCCGTCTATTTTCTCTCGGAGTATCTAGTCTTCGGCTTTTTTACCCAGACCACGGTCCAGTCGATGACGAGCCTCGCCTGGAACGGCGGGATGATGAAGAAGGTCAGGGTTCCCAAGTCAATCTTTGCCATCTCGACCACGCTCTCAGGTCTGGTCAATCTCTGTCTGGCCTATATTCCTCTTTTTGCAATCATGATCTTCCAGGGGGCGCCGATCAAAGCAACCGTTCTCTTTTTACCGGTTGCCTTTCTGATCATCGGCGCCTTCACGCTCGGGGTTTCTTTCTTTCTTTCGGCGCTGGCCGTGTATTTCGAGGATGTGTCTCACATGTACCAGGTCGCGACCCTCGGGCTGATGTACATGACGCCGATTATTTTTCCCATTTCAATTATTCCCCAGAAGTACCTCTGGGTCATCCGAATCAATCCCCTGACACATCTCTTTAAGCTCGCCCGAGACCCGGTTTACCTCGGCCAGCTCCCGGCTGCTCATGTCCTGCAGGCCAGCATCGTCTCCGCACTCATCGCCCTGGTCGTCGGCTGGTTCGTCTTCCACCGAATGTCCCGAAATTTCTACCACTACCTGTGAGGCCTTGTGAACGCGTTTTCCATTGAATTTGAGGATGTCGCCCTGGAGTACCGGCTCTCCAGCGAAGGCGCAATTTCAACCTTTAAAGAATGGGCCATCCGAAAACTGACAAGGCGAATGGAATACCGCCGGGTTCGCGCATTGGACGGCGTGAGTTTCAAACTGGAGGCCGGGCGAACCCTCGGTGTCGTCGGGCATAACGGCGCGGGAAAGAGCACGCTCCTCAGAGTCGCCGCCGGAATCCTGCAGCCCAGCCGCGGAATCGCCACAATGCGCGGTTCGATGGCGCCGATTATCGAGCTCGGCACCGGCTTCGAGTTCGAACTGACAGGGCGGGAGAACATCCTCTTCAACGGCGCTCTACTCGGTCGATCCCGGGCCGATATGAAGGCCAGAATCGACGACATTGTCGACTTCGCCGAGCTTGGAGAATTCATCGACAGCCCGATCCGGACCTACTCGACGGGAATGGTGGTTCGCCTGGCTTTTGCCATCGCCACAACGGTTGATGCCGACATTCTACTGCTTGATGAGGTACTCTCAGTCGGGGATCAGCGCTTCCAGAAAAAATGCAACGAGCGAATCGCTCAATTCAGGGAAAAGGGTGTCACGATCCTCCTGGTTTCCCACGACCTCGAGGCCATCGGCAAGACCTGCGAGCTGGCGCTCTGGCTTGATCATGGCCGGGTTCGGGGGATGGGGCCGGCGAGGGAGATTATCGAAGACTACCGGGACTGGGTCGCCCAGGTCAACGGAACGAGGATGGACGTGGGCGCCGATTCCTCCCCGGATTTTGGGATCCATGCCTGAGTTGCTCTTTTCCGTCATCATCCCGACCAGGGACCGACGGAAAACTCTGGAGCAAAGCCTCTCCGCATTTGCCGCCCAGACCATGCCGATCGACAGATGGGAGATGATCGTCGTCGATGACGCTTCCGTCGATGACACCGTAGATTTTCTCAGGAGAGATCCACCCCTTCCCCTTCGAATTCTCCGGGCTTCCGGGGATGGACCGGCCAGAGCCAGGAATCTCGGTATCGCGGCCGCCAGGGCTCAGCGCATTCTCCTGATGGGTGACGACATGATCCCGGCGCCGGATTTACTGGAGGCTCACCGGCAGGCCGGCGGGGCATCGGAAGAGGCGGTTCAGGGGAGAATCGAATGGGATCCGGAGTCAGAGATTACCGAGATCATGCGTTTCATGGCGCCTGAAGGTCCCCAGTTCTACTTCAGGGGCCTCCAGGACGGCGACCGGATCCCATTTTCCCGGATCTATGGGGCCAATTTTTCCGCTCCTCGGGACTTCTTTCTCCAAGAGCCCTTTGACGAGCGTTTTCGATTCGCCTGCATGGAGGATACGGAAATGGCCTGGAGGTGGAGGCAACGAGGATGGTCATTTCAGTACGCTGAGAGGGCAAGGTGTTTCCATCGGCACCACTACAGCCGGCTTGAGCACCTTCTTGAACGACAGAAAAGGGCTGGCTCAGAAGCGCGCACCTGCGTTCGAATCCACCCAAAACTCGTCTTTCCGCTCTTCCTCTTACCGGCCATCCAGTGCCTGAGAAGCCTGCTCAAGGCCCCCATCCATCTTCAACGGGAAAATCGATGGTGGCTCAGATGCCGACTGGCATACCTGGCCGGGTACTCAGCTTTCTCCAGGACCAACTGAGGCCCGAAGCTACAGGAGCCCACCCCTGCGGTAGATCTCCATCTGGACCTCCGAGAAGGGCTGCCCCTGGATTCGGCCTCCCTCCCAGCTGATCACTCCCGTTTCGAGATCGACGCTGATGATATCTCCGTTCTTCAGACCGGAGGAGAGTGCATCGGCCACGAGAACCGGAAGACCGGCATTGATGGCGTTCCTCTCATAAATCGCACCGAAACTCTGAGCAATGAGCGCCTGAATACCGAGGCTCGAGAAACAGTCCACCGCCTGCTGGCGGGAGGAACCGCAACCGAAATTCGCGCCCACGATGACGATGTCACCGGGCTTGGCGCGGGATGCAAAATCCTCCCAACCTTTGAGATTATCAAAGGTATATTGCCCCATCTCCGCTTGGTCGGTAATGGCCAGATAGCGGTTGTGAAAGATCATGTCGGTATCGATATTGTCCCGCTCAACAACCCACACCCGTCCCCTGAGTACCGTCGGCTTCTCTTCTTCTGTGCGGATGAGTTCCGGCTGATGGACCGGAAGCGGGCCGCCTCCCGGGAAGACCACGGCCTGTTCGGGGATTGAGTCGGCTGTACAGATGACACCCGCTACAGCCGATGCGGCTGCCGTCGCCGGGCTCGCAAGGAAAACCTCCCCCTTCCCCTGTTTCCCGGCGAAATTTCGATTCCCCGTCGATACGGTAATCTCGCCGGGACCGTTCTGGCCGATCTGGCCCGCGGCGCAGCCGCCGCATCCGGGATTGCCGACCAGGGCACCGGCAGCCATCAGCTCTTCGACGAGCCCTTCTTCCAGCGCCTGTCTCCACACTCTTCTGGTAGAGGGAACAACCTTCATCACGACGCCCGGTGCAACCTTTCGCCCGCCCATCGCCGCCAGCGCCGCCCTCAGATCCTCGATGCGACCATTGGTACAGGAGCCGATAAAGACCGAGTCGATCTTCGTCCCCCCGACCTGGGCGACGGGAACGACGTCTTCCGGGTGACCGGGTCTCGCAATCATCGGCTCGAGACCCTCCACATCAACCTCGATAACATCCTCGTACCGGGCATCCGGATCCGCCCAGATACTCTCAACTTTCCGACCGGAGGCATTTGAACAGTACTCGAGAACCTCATCGTTCGGCGGAAGAAATGAGATAATTCCACCCATCTCGGTCGCCATGCTGGCGACGGTGATCCGACCCGCTAAACCCAGCGCATCCACCGCTTCGCCCGAGATTTCCGCGGCCCGCCCGAGAAGGCCCTTGGCGCCAAGCTGTAGTGCCATCGCAAGCACGAGATCCTTTGCTGTAACGCCTGGTCCCGGCTGACCTTTCAGAATAACCTGAACGGAAGGAGGCACACGAAACCACACGGAGCCATGGGCGAAGGCTGCGGCGATATCCTGGTCGCCCATACCCTGTCCGAAGGCGCCCACGGCGCCCATGATGTTGGCATGGGAGTCTGTCGAAACAAAGGTGCTTCCGGGCCACACCCTGCCCTCTTCAATCGCGACATGTGTGCCGATTCCCTCGGTAATATCCCGCAGATGAACACCACTTTGACGCGCAAACACACGGCAGAGCTGCTGATTCGCGGCATAACCCTGGTCGGATCCTCCGGGATTGCAGTCGAAGGTAAAAACCGTCTTTTCCGGATCATCGATTCCAAGTCCGGCCCTCTCGAGGTTCTTGACGACATTGGCGCCGCCGAAATCTCTGGCAGCCCGGGTGTCGATCTTCACGTCAACGGTTTCACCCGGTTTTACGTCCCTGCCACAGTGGGCGGAGATAATTTTTTCAATCAGAGTCTGAGCCATAGTCCCTCCAGTCTTCGGCGCATCATAACCGATCGGGCGCGATCTTTCGCGATGAACACCACGGAGGAAACCATGAACGGATCTCGGAATACTCATCGCGCCTGGAAGAACCAGCTCAGTCACCGGTGGGCCGGTCGTGCACGGTCTGTGGCAGGGCCTGTAATCCGGAGCAGCACACCGATGTCGGAGCAGGAACGGAGGGCCGGAGCGGGAGCTGAAGCAGAAACCGAAACCGAGGCAGGGCCAGGAGCCGGAGCGGGAGCAGGAGCCGCATCCGGAGCGGATGGGGTCGTGGTTCTTTGAGCGGAATACCTGGACCGACCACAACCTTGGTATCCCGAGTCGGAGCAGGGAGATCGTGGCAGAAACCTATGCGATCGTGGGATGTTCCGACCACTTCGAGAGTGATTCTGCCGGCTCAGCCTTCCGTCTCGGGCATCAGACCCGGCTCCGGATTCCGTTCCGGTTCGCGGCTCCGGATCCGGAGTGTTCGTGGCTTCCCGAATGGAACAGGCGGACCGCCCGTTAGGCCTGAGACAGCCGCTGACTCTGACTCTGCTTCTGGCGCTGTCGTTGAGCCTCTCCCTGGACCGCTTCGCCTCAAACCAAAGCGAATCGCACATAGCTCCCCAAGGCTGGATTCGCCTTCCTTCAGCTTCAATGCTACCCTGTCAGGCCTGAATGCCGCCGCCTCGGCGGTCGACGACAAGGAGGAAGAATGAAGAAATTAAACATGATCTCATTGACGATCCTGCTGACGGCGCTGAGCCTGCCGCTTCATGCGGCGGATAACGGTGAAAAGGCGATCTACTCGACCAGAGCCGAGATCCCGGAGGCCTATCGCTGGCAGCTTTCGGACATCTTCCAGGACACCGGCGCCTGGGAGAAGGCGGCGGAACGCGTCCGGGAACAGATTCCCGTTTTGAAAGCATTCAAGGGCCATCTGGCCGAAAGCCCCGATAAACTGGCGGATCTCCTGAATCTGCAGGAGTCCATCGACAGAATGGCTCAGGATCTCTTCGTCTATGCTTCCCAGTGGCAAACCACCGACCGAAAAGATGCCAAGGCCAACGAATACCAGAGCCGCGCCCAGTCTCTCATGGCCGAACTGGGGCAGGCGTCGTCATTTATTCAGCCTGAGATTGCTCAGATTCCCCCTGAGAAACTCCGGGAATATATGAAAAATCCCCGTCTTGAAAGCTATCGTCATGTACTGGACAACATGGCGCGTCTCCGGGATCACACCCGCTCGGCAGAGGTCGAGCAGGTGCTTGCCGGATCGGCTCTGCTCCGGGGCGCTCCGGTTCAGATTTACCAGAGCCTGGTCAGTGCGGACATTGAATGGCCCGAGATCAAGAACGAAAAGGGAGAAAAGGTCCAGGTCATTCCGGCCCTGTTCTACCAGTTCATGGGCAATAAGGACCGGAAGGTCCGCAAGGATGCCGCCCTGGCCCTCTTCGGGACTTACGACCATTTCGGACATGCTCTGGCGAATACCTATGCCGCATCGGTCAACAAGGACACCTGGATTGCCCGGACGCGGGACTACGATTCGGCGATCGAGATGGCGCTGGACCAGACGAAAGTCCCCCCCGCGGTCGTCGACACCCTCGTGAAAGTCGTCCACGAGAATCTCGATGCCGTCCACCAGTACGTTGCCCTGCGCAAAAAGGTGATGGGCCTCGATGACTTCCACATCTACGACCTCTACGTCAGCATGGTCCCGAGCGCCGAGAAGCACTATAGCTTCGAGGAAGGCTGGGATCTCGCGATGCGCTACTGGAAAGAGACCATGGGTGAAGAGTATGCCGCGGTGGCCCAGAGGGCCCGGAACGAGAGATGGATCGACGTCTATCCCAATACGGGAAAACAGGGCGGCGCCTACTCCTGGGGCTCCTATGACTCACACCCCTATCTCTTTCTCAACTGGGGTGGAACCCTGGAGGACGTTTTTACTCTGGTTCACGAGATGGGACATTCCATTCACACCTATCTCTCCAACACCAACAACCCTTACCACGACTCCGATTACAGCCTTTTCGTCGCGGAAGTCGCTTCGGTAGCTTCTGAGAGCCTCTTCTTTGAGTGGCTTCTTGACCAGACGACGGACCCGCAGGAGCGCCTGGCCCTGTTGAATCTCAGGATGAATAACATCACGGGGACCTTCCTGCGTCAGATCTTCTTCCACGAATTCGAAGCGGCAGCCCACAAGGCTGCCGAAGCCGGAAAGCCCCTGACCAAGGACACGCTCGACGAGATCTGGGGAAATCTCTGGCAGGAGTATTACGGGCCGGAGGCCACCCTGGACCCGGAGTATCGAAGCGGATGGGCGCGTATCCCGCACTTCTACCGCACCTTCTACGTCTGGGTCTATGCGACATCCTTTGCCGCCGGCGAATCCGTGGCCGGTCGCTTTCGGTCAGGCGACCCGGAAGCAGTCAACGATTACCTGGCTGCTTTAAAACTCGGAAACTCCGTTTATCCGATGGATGCCCTCAAGAGGGCCGGTATCGATATGAACGATCCGAAAGTCATCGCGAATGTTATGGATCGATATCGGGAAATCCTTGCTGAGATGCAGAAGCTGCTGGTCAAGAACTGAAACCAGCCTGTCAGAGTTGAAGATTGAGGGCCGGCTTCCGCCGGCCCTTTTCCTTCTCGGTACGGGGAGACAAAATCCACAATCGGTGCTTCACAACCGGACTGAGATCGGGAAAGCCTCCGCCAGAATCGGAGCTGTGTAACTGCCTTTGGATGCGAGCAGAACATCTATGGTCTTCCGTCTTCCCTCTCGCTCCCTGAATATTCACAACACTTTAGGCGAATGTACGGAGAAGTCAGAGACTTCGATATCTCAGTTGATCTCCAGACCCTCACGGAAGGTCTCGCTCAGGGCCTGTTCCAGGGCCTTTTTCGACTCGTCGTCAAGCTGCGTAAACCTGGCGCCGAAGCCTTTCAGCCGCTCCCGCGACAAATCGGTCTGTCGCGCGATTTCCGCCTGACCTCGGATCACAAGTTCCGTGCCTGGAATCGTGAATCGAAAACGAAATGCAGTACCTGGAGGATAGTGATGAAAACCTCGAACCAGCATCCCGGACTCCGAAAGATTTTCCGTCTGACCGAGGGCCTGAAGTATCCTTTGCGGAAGGCTGATTTCAAGCTCGACCGAGGTTCGAAATTCGGCTCTCGGCGCCACCTTGATCGTGCTCTCAACGGCTGAAATCAGCTCCTCAGATGGAGCCTCGATGCTCACGACCCGGTTGACGCCCCTCCCGATCAATTTCTTAGCCTCATCTTCCATCAGGCGCTCGGCCATCACCACGACGCCGGCCTCATGGTTCGGAGACATCCGGGAACGGATGGAACTCAGGAGTCGACCAAGGATGGCGGTTCGACGCTTGAACATAATGATGATGGCCTGATAACTTCTCTCCAGGGCCTCTTCAAGCCTGTCATCACTCTCTTCGTTTTCCAGATCGATGAAACTCACAGCATAGCCTGCCGCCAGGAGATTCATCCGACGAATATCCCAGGAAGGCCCTCCTCCCCCCAGTAACAGCACCCTGGAAGCCCGAGAATCCATCTTGATGACCCCTTTCCGAGATTTCACTACTCTCTAAATATAGGGATTCTCTTTGATTTCGTCCAGCCCACCCGGCTGGAAGTTCGAGAAATCCCGATAAGCTTCGTCAGCTGAGGTCCAAGCACCCTTAAATTCCTGCATTTACGGGATAATTGGGTGCGCCGGAAGGTCGAGGCCGGGCAAGGCCACTCGCTCAGGCAGGCCTTTGAATCGGCCGTGCCCACAGGAGGTTTCACCGGAAATCAGGCCCCGGCGCAATAATCTCCGGACAGCCATGAAAACTGTCCCGGAATTCAGAACTGATAAATCAATCGTGCCGAGTAATTTGTGAGATCCGAGCTATGGCCGCCACCGGTTCCGACACTGAAGTTGTTATAGAGCAGTTCTGCGCGGATCTTCGAAAAGTGGGTTCCAACACCGATACTCCAGGAAGCTCCCTGCTCCCAGTCGTCCCAGCGGTCGAAACGCGCCCGGACATCGGCAAAGCCCAGCCTGCCCACGGCATAGACCGGCCCGATGAAGGTGAAACGGCCGATACCGTAGATATAATGATATTCGATGTCCGAAAGCGCACCCTTGCTGTCCCGTGGAAAGCCGTATTCATAACCCAGGCCCAGCTTGATCATGGGCAACTTGAAGTTCGCTTCGAGCCCCAGAGTGAATCCCTCATCGGTGTCGAGGTTGAAATCCGAGACATCACCTGCAAACTGGCCGCCTACCGCCAGGCCGAGATCGATGGGTCCGGCATGAAGCGGCGAAGCCCAGAAGAAGATCGAGAGCAGAAAGACTCCAAAAAATCCCTGAAGAACACCACGCATTCCGACCTCCACTCCTCCGCGAGCCACGCCTAGCGGCCCGTATCCCAGGACCAGCTGGAACAGGATCCTCCCTCGAAATCATCGAAGAAAATTCCGCCTTCCGGCATACAGGGCACCGAACCTTCGATCGATACATCGTCGATATTCCAGCCGCAGTAGTTCCACGCGCTATCCGTCGATCCATAACTCCACTGAATCCTCACATCGGCGTGACCCGCAGCCGCATCGATGTTAATACTCTGCTCACTCCATGAGGAATCATCGATCGTTGTTGAGGTATTCTCCCAGATGATGGTCCACGGACCCTGGTCGACCGACATGCGCACCCGGGCATTGTCGTAGGTATCACCCTCGACGCCAAGCCATCTCCAAAACTTCAGCTGGGCACTCCCGAGATTGGAAAGATCGATCGAGGGCGTTGTCAGCGTCAACTCATTCTCGCCAAGACTCGCCGGCGCATCGCCTCCGAGATTGACACCGTAGACATTGGCGCCGCTATGTCCGGAAGTCGGATCCGGGTTTCCATAACTGTCCTGCCCACTTCCCGTCGGGACCCCGAAGGCCCAACCGTCACTGGAATGATTGCCGTTCTCGATGCTCCAGCCGGGATCGGACTCGAAGCTCTCTGAAAACACGGTGGCCCAACCCGCGGTATCGACCGTGAAATACTGACCACCATTGTTGTCAAGCCCCTGATTGCCGACGGAATCCTCGGACTCCAGCTCGTAATAGATCCGCTGACAGGATCCCAGACCATCGACACTCAGGGAATGATCCACCGACAGTGCTGAATCCGAGACCTCCTGGGTCGGCGGGACGCTGGTACCCCACCTTAAGAGCCCAGTTCCCGGCTCAGAGGTCTGGAAACTCACGACGATGGAATCCTCGGTGGCCGAGGCCGAGACGGAAGAGATGATCGGCGCGGCGCAATCCACGGTCGCCGTGGCCTCCCGGGTTACGGGAGAACCCTCCGAATTGACGGAATCCAGATAGGATGCCGTCAGAGTCTCTCCGTCGGAGACCGCCAGATCGGTGCCGAGTACCAGGTTGCCGGTATAGAAACCGGATCCCGCGGTGGTTTCGCTCAAGATGACCGAGGTTGAGGAGCTTCCGGTGGACACATCAACACTGACCGTCGCAGCATCCTTCCCTTTCGATGGATCGGCATCCGCGACTCGAATCGCCACGGTCGAGGAACAGGAATAGCTTGCGGCATCCAGGCTGATGCGGGCATCCGTCGTGGCCGCCAGTTCGAAGCTGGCGGGAACGAGATTATGACCGTGGATATGGCAGTAGGTCGGATCCTGCGAGACTGTGGCCTGGGCGACACCGTTGGCGTCGATGAAGGCCGCACCCACGGACTCCGGCTGCCCGCCGTTGTCCACGTAAAAGTTGACGATGGCGCCGCCGGAAAGCATCAGAGGCGATCCACCGACCTTGACCGTCAGAGAGGCCACATTCCCGCTGACGGCAAAATCATCGGGTGTATCGATGAGAGAAGGCGCCGCCGTCCGGGGCCAGAGCACGGCCGATCCGAAGAGGGTGGACTGTTCGGCGAACTGGGTTCCGGCCGAAGAATTGCTGTCGCCGTTGATCGTGAAACAGGCTTCCTTCCCGGCCAGGTGCTGAGCGCCGGTCATGAAGGCCGTTTCCAGACGAATGCTGTCGACGACACCCCGCTGGGCGTCGCAGGGCGGGACCCAGTCCTCGTTCGTCGTAGCCCCTTCGAAACTGACAGCCCCGCCACCGTCGCGCTTGAGCCAGCTTTCGGCGAAACAGTCGCCACCCGAACGAGTGAATCTTCCGTTGACGCAGGCGACATCCCAGATGACCGGGAGCAGATCACCGTTCACCAGGTTGTTGACGTCCGAGACGGAGAAACCCGAGGTGACCCAGGATGTCTCTCCCCCATGGCCGATATACAGACCCAGCGAGCGCCCGGTCTCCACCGAGTTCTTGACATCGGTCCTCGAGGGCGAATGGTAGAGCTGGTCGAAGTCCGCGTAGTTGTAATGGGGCTCATCGGGATCCTGATCCAGAGTCACCAAATCCTTTCGCAACATCTCCATCCGCTCATAGTCGGCATAGGATGGCGAGCCGCCCGTATCATCTCCGGCTATACCGAAAGCGCCGGTATACCAGCCCGCCGCCGAGCCGGTGTCGGGATAGCGCTCGTAGTTCAGGAACTTGTTGACCTGCACCGTGACATCGGTCCCCGTCTGCGCCGAGATCCGGGAGATCGCGGCGTCCGGATGGTTATCCGCACCTTCCAGCTTCACGTAGCAGGTGTCGCAGGGGGCGCCCTCGTTGACTCCGGAAAGCGTTGGGATCTGCCCGGAATCTCCCACCAGAATGACCCAGGCCAGGCCTTCCGGTGCATCATAAAGCCCCTGAATATAGTTTTTGATCTCAGCAGCCGTCGGGCTTCCACCGGAATGCGGAACAGCGGTGAGAGCCGTCAGCACGGTCGGAAAGCCGACCAGCTTCTCCCAGTCCACCAGGGGCTGGATTTCATCAAGGAAATCATCGTAGCAGAGGATGAGCAGGCGACCGACCGACGAGCCGCTGCGTGTTGTCCCGTTGAGGGCATGAAGAGCAGCCGGAGAAAGTGGAGCCCCCTGTGCCACGGCATGAATTCGCGGGTTCGGCGCGGCATCGAGCTGGTGGATTTCGAAGCGCGCATCTTCGATAACGACGAGACTGTTATCCGCCGAATTCCACCGCATCAGCGGAATCTCGATATCCTGTGCCCGGATCGCCCCCGCGATGAAAGGCGAACTGAGCTGCGAATCTGCGGTCGGATAGGATTTGCCTTCCTCATAGACGGCCGCATCGAAGACCCAGGGGACCGTCGAAGGATCGATGTTCCGCCCGAAATGTCCTTTCGATGGAACGACACCCGCAAAACCTTCGGCACTCAAGTCAATTCGCCGGGTCGTGACGGACTTCAGCTCCAGCGAAATTCCGTTATCCTGACCGAGAAGATAGGAGGAGTGGAGCATGGGGATCGAAGGAAGCCCCTTCTCCATCGAGTTCTGCGCAGCTTCGACCTGGGGCAAGGCCCAGTTTTCTCCGTTGATCTCGACCTCATCCAGGCTGATTTCCGCGACACTGAGGTGAATCACCTCGCCGCGCGTCCCGGCATTCTCAAGCTCCAGGCTTGTCCTGGAGGGCGCCAGGGGAATGACGGCGCCGAGACCCGGCATCGAGATCAGGAGAGTTGTAAGAAATACGAAAGAAAATACACGGCGCATCGTCGGACTCCTTTGAATCAGCTCCCCTGCTCATCCTTCTCGGAACGATTTTCAAAGGGGAATCGATCCTGTCGCCGACTATAACAAAATCCCGGATATATTTCGACCTTGGGAAGCACCTCATCCTGAGTTACCTGCCAGGATGCTCAGAAACTGCCGAGGGCGCCCACAAAAAAAAACTGGAGGAAGGCCGAGGCCTTCCTCCAGTGCCTTCAGCGGAGGGCCCGCCACCAGAGTAATTTCTACCCGTTGACCCGGGCAAACTCCCTCATGAACTCAACCAGCGCCTGAACGCCCGCCGGTTCCATTGCGTTATAGATCGAGGCCCGACATCCGCCGACCGAGCGGTGTCCCTTGAGGCCGACGAAACCGGAGGCTGCCGCCTCGGAGACGAATCGTGCTTCAAGCTCCTCCGAGGGCAGGCGGAACACGACGTTCATGGTGGACCGGCTCTCCTTCTCCACCGGGCAGCGGTAGAAGTCCGCCAGCTCGTCGAAGAGTCCGTAGAGAAGCTCGGCTTTCTCCAGATTCCGTTTTTCCATGCCCTCGAGGCCGCCCTGTTCCTTCACCCAGGCCAACACATTCCGGACCATGTAGATCGAGAAACTCGGCGGTGTATTGTAGAGGGAATCCTTCTCCACGTGGGTCGCGTAGCGGAGCATCGTCGGAACATCG
>JANTFG010000034.1 GCA_024763555.1 Thermoanaerobaculales bacterium | reverse complement strand
ATTTTGCCGCTCCCGCAGTAATTATACACGAACAACCTTCCCGAGATTTCAAAATTGCTGAAGAACCGGAAATAATTACCGCGGAACCGGGAATTTTCAACTCATACAAGAGCTTTCAATGGAGATCCTACGATACAGGTCGCCTTTTACCGTCTTCGCGGGAAGTTTTGCATGCCAATTCGACGAAAATGGGCAAGAACACAAGTTCTTCGTGAATTATCAAAGGTGTTTTTCCTTCTGCCTCTGGATGGGCAGGGCAGGTATTGTGTCTATCGTCTCAGGTATTTCATCTTTCCTGGGCCGCTCACACTCCTCGGTCCTGACCCTTTACTCCACTCCCGGTGTTTCCGGCGGGCTTATAGATCCTCGCGGCTCGGTGATTTCTCGATGCGATTCAGCAGGGGTGAGAGTCGCGCCCACGCCTTGAGGCAGGCATCGATACGGGCCGGAATTCCCTCGATGTCGGCGCTTTGGGCGGCATCTTCCAGCCCCTGGGCCTCTTCCTGTAGCTCCGGAGCTGAGAGGTTGGCTGCGGCGCCTTTGAGAGCATGGGCTGTGGCCCTGATCTCGTCGCGGGAGAAGTTTCCCCGCGATTCTCGGAGTTGATCGATCAGATCCAGGCATTCATCCCGGAAGATCCCGGCGAGGTTTCGGAGGAAATTCCAATCTCCCCCGAAGCGTTCGAGAAGCGCGTCGAGAGCGAGGAGCTGCGGCTGAGGTTCTCTATTCTTCATCAACCGTAGAGTACCCCAATGGGGGGAGCCTGATACATCCTGATGTATCTTTCCGGCAGGCGCGGGGTACTTCAGGTCATGAGCCGGCAGAGCTTCCCCGCATGGTTCGATCCTCAGGGCATGGGCGCCTGGGTGGAGGGCATGAGCCGGGCCTTCGGGTGTCAGGTCTCCATTCTCGATTCGGAGAATGCCATTCTGTGCAGCTTCGGTGATCGGCGTCCCGGGCCGACGAGGACACTCCGCCTGGAGATTCGTGCAAACGGGCGGGTCGTCGGCTGGGTTGAGCTTGTCGGAGAAGATACCGGGATGGATCTTTCGGAGGCCGCCCGCCAGGGGATCAAGACTCTTGGTTCTCTCGCGGAGGCCCGGAACAGTCTCGCGGATCTTGCCGAGACCAATGCTGTTCAGTGGATGGAGCTTTCGGTTCTGTACCGCTCCTCAAGCCTGCTGCGTGGGGGCCTCGAACCCAAAGATGTGTCGGCGAAGCTCCTGGAGCAGATCCGAGAGGTCCTGCCTTCACAGGAGATTGTTCTGCTCTTTGAACTCGAAGGCCGGCGGTGGTTTCAGACCCTTCCGCAGGGAGTCGACGCCCGCCTGGAAGCTCTGGCTCAGTGGGGACTCGACCTTGAAGGCCGAGAACTGATCGGGGAAAAGGCCGAACTCCGCCGTCTGGGCTTCGATGGGGATGTACCCGAGGATCTTCTTCCCGCCCTGGTGATTCCTCTATGCGTCAACGCGCGATGCTACGGGGCCCTCGTGGCGGGTGGTGAGGGCCGCGAGGCGTTGAGTTCTCAGCACCTCAAACTGGCGGGCTTGCTGGTCGATCAGGCCGCCCTTGCCTTCGCCAATATCGAGTTGCTGGAGAAGACGAGAGAGCACGAGAGACTGCGTCACGAGCTGGAACTGGCCTCGGACATCCAGAATTCCATTCTCCCGCCGCCGGAGCGATGCGAGGCAGGTTATGAGATCTTCAGCATCTGTCAGCCGACGACCTGGGTTGGAGGGGATGCCTATGTGCTCAGGAAGATCGGGGATCGGGGCCTGATGGCCGGAGTGGCGGATGTTTCCGGGCATGGCATTTCGGCGGCCCTGTTGATGAACGCCTTCGTGTCGCATCTGGAAGCGCTTTCACAGGCCATCGAGAGCCCCGGCGCCCTGCTGTCGGCGATCAATGACCTGGTGACGGCCCGGGTGGGCGAGATGGGGATGTTCATTACTGTCGTTCTTCTCAAGCTGGAAGAAGGTGGAAAAGTCCGGGTGGCTGATGGGGGCCATCCCCAGATCATTGCGGCCGATGCCCGCGCTCGGCTTCGGGCCCTCGAAGGAGTGGGCCTGCCCATGGGAATCCTCGAAACCCAGGAGTATCCGGAATATGAGCTGGACCTTGAAGTCGGTGGGGCTCTCCTCATCTACAGCGACGGCCTGATGGAGGCCAGGAACGCCGAGGGTCAGATGTTTGGTCTCGAAGGCATCATGGAGAGTTTCCGGAGATGTCGCGAGCAGGGTCTTTCCGCGCGGGATTCGGTGGAACAGATTCGAGGGGATCTGATGCGCTTTACCGGATCGAGTGTATTTGACGACGATCTGACGATCCAGATCATCGAGAGGGTCGGGTAGGGTCGTGAGGCTTCCCGTCCTCTACCTGCGGCGGCCGGATGATCCAGAACTCCGAATTGATGTCGATGGGCTTCCCCTGCAAGTCCTCGAAGCCGATCTCGAGCAGCCGGAGCTTGATGGGGCATTCGGGCTGGTGGTGGCGCCCCTGGAGCAGGCGGAAGCTGTACATGGGAGGATCGGCGCCCTCCCCCTGATCTCTTTCGGGGATCTCTCCGTTATCGCCGGGTTCTGGCCCCTGGTCGAGAGCCTGCGGCTGGACTGCGTGCTTGGGACACATCTCCTGGCGGACGCCGCTCTGATGAGCTTTGTCGGCCTGGCGGTGCTGGGGAATCCGGCGCCTGATCCGTGCCCGGCGCAAACGACGATCGATCTCAGTCTTGGTGACCGGAACTCCCTGAATGAGACACTTGGACGATATCTTGAGGCGGAAATCTCGCGGGATCTCCCGAAAGAGAAAGTATTTCAGCGGCGCCTGGTCGTCGAAGAACTGCTGGTCAACGCGATTCGCCATGCCTTCGGGGAAGGGCTCTATGATCCCTCGTGTTTCCGACTTGACCCGGAGCATCGGATTGCACTTTCCTTTGCCCGCTCCGAGGATTTGAGCGTGGTCGAGATTCGGGATTCAGGGGGCCGGCTGAGGGCCGATCGGGTACGGCGGATTCTCGGCCGCCAGTTCAACGAGGACGGGCTGCTGGAGGAATCCGGAAGGGGGCTCTTCCTGGCTTTTACGATCGGCCATCTCCTCTGCTTCGATCTGTCTCCTGGAAAATCGACGCGGATCAGAGTGTATTTTCGAGATGGTGGTGGAGAAGATGTCTCCGGTCTCCTGATTCGGGAATGAAGTGGGCCGGGTTAGAAGCCCTGTGAAAAACCCTCTCGCGGCTGCAATCTGCGTCGAGGCGCAATCTGCGACCGCTGGAGGTCCCTGAAGTAGCAGGGCTACGACTGCGGCCTTCCAGCGACACAGTTCGATCCCCGACCCGAATTTCGCTTCCCGGTGGGTTCTTCACAGGGCTTTTAGGCCTGAGGATTTCAGTTGTCCTTCGTCGAGGCCGGGCCGATGGCTCCCGGAGCGGGGCTGAGAAAGCCGCAGGCCTCATCCAGCTCCCCGAAGAGTGTCGCAAGAAGCTCCCGTGGGCTTTCTGAAGGATCGATCTCAGAGGAGGCAAGCGAGCGACTTCGGACGAAGAAGGGATTTTTCTCGGCGAGGTCCTCGAGCAGGCTGAATGTGTCCTCGGCATTCTCTTCCGGAAGGAGGATGACGAAGCTCGAGGCGCCGATTCGGCCGAGAAGAGCTTCAGCACTCACAATCTTCTTGAGTTTCTCGGCGAAGTCCCTGGCGTCGTTGCTGAAGATGGGCCGGAGGGCGATGATCCGGAGCTTTTCCCCGGTTCGCTGCGATCTTGCAAACTCTCGACTGCAGTCGGAGAGAAAGAGCCTGAGGTTTCGCAAGCCCGTTTCGGGATCTTCACCGGAATACCTGGCCAACATCGACTTGAGGCGGATGATTTCATCTTCGCGTGACATCAGCCCTCCTGAGCCATAGGTACCTCGGGATGGCCACCCTGATACCCGAAAAACACCTGTTCGATTTTCGGACAGGCATCAATTGCAACGAGGAGATACTGAGTATAAGGCTTTTCTCAAAAATCATCTCGGGTAGGCTGAAAACCTGGCCGGATATCGGACATTTGCCATTGGGAGCGGGTCTGCGTTCTGACTTGCAAGGGCTTTTTTTTCAATGACTTAGAAAAATCCATCCTCCTGGAATACATCTTGCCCTACAGAAAGCGGGCGGGGTGCCCGAAGGGGGGACAGGATGCAAACCATATCAAGGATCAATACCAAATCGGGAGCAGCCTCGCAGGAAGCGCCGAATTCTCGTCTCAGTGATGAGGGGGCGCAGGAGCTGCTCGGGTCTTTTCTCGAGGGTGACCAGGAGGCCTTCGATCGGCTGATCGAGGCCTTCTCACCGATGATCTATGGGATATTTCTCAAATGGTTCCGGCTCAGCATCGAGGATGCAGAGGACCTCTTTCAGGAAACGATGCTCCAGATGGTGGTCAAAGCGGAGAAGATCCGGAATGTCAGGGCCTGGCTGCAGGGGACCGCGATCAACCAGGCCAGGAAGCGGATTCGGACGCTGATCCGGGATCGGGAGCTTGCCAAGAAGGTGATCGATCGCGCCGAGCTGTGTCGGATGGTGGGCTATGATGAAGATCGCGACATCGTCGAACGGGGGCTCAGGAAGCTGTCGCCGGAGGAGCGGAAGTTGCTGCGTCTCTTTTTCGTCGAAGGGATGAGCTATCAGGAGTCGGCGGCACTCCTCGATCGACCCATCGGATCTCTCGGTCCCATGCGGGCGAGGACGCTTGAGAAATTATCCAGAGAGATTCGACGCCTCGAAATGTCAGCCTAGTCCGCCCGTCTCACGAGTCATCCACGCCAGGGCGAAAGAGGCGGTAATCTCGGATCGATCTCCTTTGATCGATGAATTCCGAGTAGGTTCCATTCACTGACCGTGCGAGAATGCCGGATCTCAGCGCGCCCTCCGCTCATGGTGAGGAAGATCGGCGGGAGATGCAGGCTCAATCCCCGGCGATGGGGTCTTCTCCCCGGACGCCCTCATGCCTTTGTGAAACCCGATCCACATTCCTTCTGTCGGTCCGGCTCGATTCACTCTCTGTCACCAAATTCAGGTCAGGGACTTCAATGGAGGCCCGGTGTCGGCGGGAAAATGCCGGCGCCCCCTGACGGGATGCGGGGCGGGGTGGCTCCAGGCACTGGGGCCGGGGGCGCCGGGCCGGGTGGATGGGGGTTTGACTACTCCGGATGACTTCGGTCCGGAGAGACCCTCAATCCCTTTCCGATAAAGAGATGTAGCAAGAACGGTGCCGGCGTAGATCCATATCCCAAAGCGCGGGCGGACTCGAGTGTTCGATTGGCGGACCGAGGCGTCCGGAATTTCGACGGAGATTCCCCTGAACTCAAGCTCCCGGAGGGGCGCCGTCGATGAGTTCCCGGAGTCTTGAGAACAGGGCGCCCAGGGAATAGGGCTTCCTCAGGAGATTGATCCCTTCCTCGAGAATCCCGTTCTGATCGATGGCGCTCTCACTATAGCCCGAGGAAAAGAGGATTGGGAGATTTGGCCTCACTTTGAGGATCTCCCGACGGACCTCGGCGCCGCCCATCTCCGGCATGATGACATCCAGCACGGCGATTGAAATCTCTCCGGCATGGGCTTTGAAAAGCTCCAGAGCCTCGCGGCCGTTTCGAGCCTCCAGGACGCGGTAGCCTCCAGCCCGAAGACCTCGTGAGACGGAGTTGCACACACTTTCCTCATCTTCGGCGAAGAGGATCAGTTCGCCCTGACCCAGGGGAGGATGGGCGCCGGAGGGAGTTGAAGTGGCTTGGATTTCTTCAGCGGCGGTTGGGAAGAAGATCGAGAAGCTCGTACCCTCGCCCGGGCTGGAATGGACCTCGATGCCGCCATGATGCTGCTGGACGATGCCGTACACCGTCGCCAGGCCAAGACCGGTTCCCTTGCCGGGCCCTTTCGTCGTAAAAAAAGGTTCGAAGATCTTCTCGAGATCCTCCTCCTCGATGCCGCAGCCGGAATCGGAAATCTCCAGAAGCACGTAGTCCCGCTGTTTCACCCATGGACGACCGGCGAGAAAGAGATCGTCCGCCTCCCATTCGCTGCAGCGGATCGTGATCCGGCCTCCGGCCGGGGTGGCGTCGGAGGCATTGACCAGGAGATTCATCAGGACCTGATCGATCTGGACGGGGTCGGCATTGATCTTGAGCTTCCGGCTTGATGTTTCGATATCGAGGACCTGATCCTCCCGGATCCAGCGACGAAGGGTGCTGAAAGTCTTTCCAATATGGTCCCCGAGGTCGATGGTCTCGATCGAGAGCAGCTGGGAGCGCGAAAAGGCCAGGAGCTGCTGCGTCAGCTTCGCGGCTCGACGAATCAGCGCCCTTTCCTCCCGAAGCTCCTCTTTCAATTCCTCGGGGGCTCTGCTTTCGAGGGACTCCGTCGTCGAAAGCATCGCCTGGAGGAGATTGTTGAAGTCGTGGGAGATCCCTCCTGCCAGTCTCCCCAGGGACTCCATCTTCTGGGCCTGCCGGAGATGTTCCTCCAGTTGCTTTCTCTCGCTGATGTCCACGAGATAGCCCAGGATCGACCTCAGCTCTCCCCTCTCATCGAATTGGCCGAAGGCGTTTTCGATGACGTAGACGGGGCTCCCGTCAACTCGGCGGTACTCCGATTCGCGGGAGGTGAGGCTCCGCTTTTCCGTGATCTCCCTGATGAAGTTCGATCTATCCTTCTCCGAGGGATAGAGCCGGGCGGCCGGGAATTTCATGGCCTCTTCTCTTGAGGCGAAGCCGAGTATGTGGAGAAAAGCGGGATTGCAGTCGAGAATTTTTCCTTCAGGGCTCGAGATATAATCACCGCTGATATCGTGCTCGAAAAAAGATCGGTAGCGTTCTTGGCTCTGTTTCAGAGAGCCTTCCATTTTGATCCGCTGCGCGAGCTGAAGTTCAGCTTCCTCGTAGGTCCTGGCCTGGTTCAGGGAGAAGGCGAGCAGATCCGCGATGGTTCCCAGAGTGTCGCGGTCTACCTCGTCCGGCGATAAGTCCGCCGGAAAGGAAAGCTCGAGAACGCCCAGGGCTTCGTCTTCGACCAGGAGCGGGATGCAGAGGCGAATGCCGCCTCGATATCGCTCCGCCTCGGTGTCAGAAACTTCGATGGGCTCCTCGAGAACCCGGCCTTCGGAAAAAGAGCGTCCGAGGAGGCCTTCACCCGGCCGGGCGGGTGGCCCGCAGACAGGCTCCCCCGCTCTTGGGACGCACTGGAGCATCTCACCCTGGCGAAGATAGAGGCATTCGAGGCACTCCCCAAACCTTTGTCGAATCGTGGTCCGGGCGAAGTCTACGGCCAAATCCACATCGAGGACCGAAACCAGTCTTTTTGCGAGTTCGTTGATGATTCTGAGATCCCGCTGGTGTTTTTTGTCTCGCGCCTCGGCTTCACGCCGCTGTTTTTTCTCGGCTGCTTCGGCCATGGCCCGCCTTACGGCTGCCGGCAGGAGGCCGAGTTTTGTCTTTGAAACATAGTCCACCGCCCCGGCGCGAAGCATCTCAACGGCTTCCTCTTCACTGGAGGAGCCGGAAACGACGATCAAAGGGATATCGGGCGCCATGAGCCGGGCGATGGAGAGCGCCTCCGGGCCCCCGAAGCCGGGCATCGAATAGTCGGCGAGGATGATGTGCCATTCACCGGATGCAAGTGCCTTTTCAAGATCCGGTCCTGAGTCGACCCTCGCGAACTCGACGAGGATTCCCTCCCTCTGGAATCGCCTCAAGATCATGACGGTGTCGTCATCGGAGTCGTCGACAATCAGGATTTTCAGTTTTCCCTGCATTCGAAAACCTCCACAATGAATATATCCCTGAACGAGGCACCTTGTCGAGTGTCCGAAATTCGGACGCGAAGCGGGAATTTGCCCTGAAGAACATGGATATCAGTACTTTCAAGCCGAGTTTTTCGAGCTGGTGTGACCGGCGGTCGGAGTTTCCCGGGTTGAGGACCCGATTCTGGGTCAGTACATCGTCCGGCTCAAGGCCGACGGCGGGCAGTCATCATCCGTCGTTCAGGATGTAATGATCGTGAAGTGAGCCACTGTTCCTCCGCGTCCCCCGTGGGGATTGCCCCCGGCTGTTGCCGGGGGCTTTCTTGTCGATGTAGAAGGGAAGCTCCTGCCCGAGATCTGGTCACGAGTTTGAATTTTGGACATGGCCTCTTGTGACAATTTTCGATGAACAGTTGTAAATAATTGATTTAACATGGCTTCGAGATGTTCTGCTAAAGGTCTCATGCTGGAAAACCTGGCATTCGCCTTGCAATGTTCTTTGGTGGAGGGACAGGCCAATGAAGAGCCTTCAGCTACAGCAAAGCACACAATCCAGCCGACCGGACTTCTCTCGATTGGAGAGATCTCCGCTTGCCAGGCACGGGCGCCCAGCCAGAGTTCTGGTGGCCGACGACAGCCTGCTCGCAAGGGCAATTGCGAGACGGCTGCTCGAAGCTGGCGGCTTAGAGGTGTTGGAGGCCTCGAGCGGCGAGGCGGTTCTTCAGCTTCTTCTCCGCGAGGAGATCGATCTTCTCCTGACGGATCTGCACATGCCGGGCCTTGACGGGATCGAGACGACGCGATGGATCAGGCGTCTGGAACAGATGAAAGGCGGGAAGCGGGTGCCGATTGTGGCGATCACGGCATCGGCGAGCCCGGCTGAGCGGGAGGAATGTCTCGAGGCTGGAATGGACCTTGTGCTCCCGAAGGACTTCAGATTTTCAGACCTGGCGCCATTTCTGCCTCCAAACGAAGAGCGAGAGGAACTTCAGTGAAGGCTGATCGCCCCATCGGCCCTCGCCAGATCAGTCGCATTCCTCTACAGATTTCTGCTACTGCGCGATCGAAACCGCGGGCTCGTCTCCGGCGATCAAGGTCTTGACCAGATCGGGGAACCAGGTGGGTTCGGGGACCTGGACCATCCAGCCGTTCAGGAAGTAGGTCGGTGTCGCCTGGACTCCCAGGGAACTGCCGAGGGCCATCTGGCGGTGAACCGCCTCAATGGCGTCTTCCTTGAGATAGCAGGACGAAAAAACCTTCTCATCGAGGCCCAGGCCCGTCACGTAATCCGAAGCGGTTTCGCGGACCATGGCCACCTCCATATTCCTCTGGAGATTGTAGAAATGCTCCTTGAAGTCAACGAGATGGCCGACATTCTGCTCGCTCATACACCAGGCCCCCGTGGCGGCACGGAAGGCCCAGGGGTGGATCGAGGGCAGGGGGAAATTGACCATCCCGTGTGCCACCTTTGCGCCGTTCTTTTCAAGCTGAGACTTGATCAGAGGCCATTTGACCCGGCAGCCCGGGCATTCGAAGTCGGAGAATTCCACGATCGTCACCCGGGCCTTGTCGCTGGGATGGTCCCACATGACCAGATCCGATTTTGCGAAGAGACTCCGTCGAAACTCGACCGGGTCCTGGTCATAGGGATAGGGGGCGCCGAGCAGCACCGAGCTGAAATCGGCCGTGATCGCGCCATGTTTCCGGGTCTCTCCGAAACCGGTATCGACCATGAGATCGAAGGGGATCAGGGCCGAGGGTCCCTCGGAGGGCACCTCCCAGACCACCCGGGAGCGCATCCTCATGTTCCGCATCATCAGTTCCGGGAGAAAACTGCCCACAAATGCCTTGACCTCTTCGAAACTCTTCTTCTTCGTTTCCTCGGGAAGGCGTGCCGCGGAACCCAGCCAGATCCTTCCGGCCGGTACATCGATGAGGAGATTGTTCTTGCCGGAAAGCATGCGGGAGTTACACTTTCGCTCCACCTGAACCAGGCGGAAAGCGCCCGATGGAGTCATCGTCGTCATGTCCGAAGTCATGCTGAAGCTCGAATCCGGGTACCAGGGAAGCAGGCGGCCGGCGAAATTCAGCAGCTTCTGATCCTGCCTGACGGCGGGCGCCTTCTGCTGGTCCGCAGCCGGGAGCAGGGATGCCGTGAGGCAGATCAGAATGAGACTCACAAGGTTTTTTCGCATCGGACGGGCCTCCATGAAATCGTATTCAACGTTGTACTGATCACCAGATCGATTTGAATTCGATCGGATGACAGTCGCCCCCAAGTGTACGATGCCCCTCCGGAATTCGTCTATTGATTCCGATGATATTCGACAAATTTCGGCGAAAAAGGAGCCTGAATTACTCCTGATTCTCGTCGGCGTCAGAGGAAGGCAGCAGGCCCAGGGCCTCCCGAAGCTTGATATCGATCTCGGCGACGACTTCGGGGTGTTCCTTCAGGAAGCTGCGGGCGGCCTCTCTTCCCTGACCGAGGCGGGTTTCGCCGCAGGCGTACCAGGAACCCGACTTCTGGACGAGACGGTGCTCGACCCCGAGATCGAGAAGTTCCCCGGTATAGGAAATGCCCTCACCGTACATAATGTCGAACTCGGCCTTCTTAAAGGGCGCCGCAACCTTGTTTTTTGCCACTTTGGCCTTGGTGCGGTTTCCGACGACCTCGTCGCCGCGTTTGATGGCTGAAGTCCGGCGGATATCTATCCTCACCGAGGAGTAGAATTTCAAGGCCCGTCCCCCGGTTGTCGTTTCCGGGTTGCCGAACATGACGCCGATTTTCTCGCGGACCTGGTTGATGAAGACCAGACATGTATTGGATTTCGAGACGATTCCGGCGAGTTTCCGAAGGGCCTGGGACATCAGGCGGGCCTGCAGACCCATCTGCGCGTCGCCCATATCCCCCTCCAGTTCCGCCCGGGGAACCAGGGCGGCGACGGAGTCGACGACGATGATGTCGATCGAGGAGGAGCGGATCAGGGTCTCGGCGATCTCCAGAGCCTGTTCGCCGAAATCCGGCTGTGAGACCAGGAGTTCGTCGAGCTGGACTCCCAGCTTTTCAGCGTATTCGGGATCCAGGGCGTGTTCGGCGTCGATGAAGGCCGCCAAACCGCCGCCCTTCTGTGCGTTGGCGATGATATGGAGTGCCAGCGTGGTCTTACCGGAAGACTCCGGGCCGTAGATTTCGACGATCCGTCCACGGGGAACTCCGCCGACGCCGAGGGCGGCATCCAGGGCGATGGAACCCGTCGGGATCACGTTGACCCGAATCGAGGGCTGCTCGCCCATTTTCATGATGGCGCCCTTGCCGAACTGGCGTTCGATCTGGGTGATGGCTGTTTCCAGTGATTTCATTCGATCTGTATTCGCGGTCATGATATCTCCTTGCACCAGAGGTGCAGCGTGGTGGGATCTCCATCCTAAACCCATCTTCGGCCGTGTGCAAGGCCCGGGACTCGACGGATGTGAGGATCTTTGAGATCATGCGGGAATGGAAAAACACCAGCACCCCACGCTGAACCAGCTTGAAGCAACCGCGATCTGCGGAAACGACATCACATCTTCCTGTCTCTACGTTTCGGCCCTGGCGATTCTCCAGGCGGGACAGTGGGCATGGGCGGCCCTGCTGGTCGTCGCCGCGGTACTCTTTCTGTATCGGAAGATCTATGCGGAGGTCGTGGGCGCCCTGCCTCTGAACGGGGGCGCCTACAACGCCCTGCTCAATACGACATCCAAACGTGTTGCAACGCTCGCGGCCTGTCTGACCCTGCTCTCCTACATGGCCACCGCAGTGATCTCGGCCTCCGAGGCCATGCATTATGTCCATCACCTCTGGGACAGGCTGCCGGTGATACATGCGACGATCGTGCTGCTTGCGGTGTTTATGGCTCTGACCATCATCGGGATCGGGGAGTCCGCCAGGGTGGCGGTGGGGATTTTTCTCTTCCACATAACAACCCTGGTCGTGCTGCTGGCGGCGGGTGCTCTCTTCATCTTTTCCCATGGGCCGACGATTCTCATGGAGAACTTCCACATGCCGATCGGAGGAAGCCTGCCGAGGGCGCTCTTTCTTGGCTTTTCCGCTGCGATGCTCGGGATCTCGGGCTTCGAGAGCTCGGCGAATTTCGTCGAGGAACAGGCGCCGGGAGTTTTTCCGAAGACGCTTCGAAACATGTGGTTTGCGGTCAGTTTTTTTAATCCCGTGATGGCTTTTCTCGCCCTCGGGCTGATCCGGATTCCCGAGGTGCCTCAGTATAAGGAGGCTCTCCTGGCGCAGATGGGCGTTGTGTCGGCAGGGAACTGGCTGTCGGTCGTGATCTCCATCGATGCCGCCCTGGTGCTCTCGGGCGCCGTGCTGACCTCTTTTGTGGGTGTGACCGGCCTGGTTCGAAGAATGACCCTGGATCGTTGCCTGCCCCAGTTCCTCCTCAAGACGACGCAACGGGGAACCTCGCATCGAATTATCATCTCCTTTTTCCTGCTGTCGGTGTCCGTCCTGCTGATCACGAAAGGGAAACTCGGGGCTCTGGCCGGCGTCTACACGATCTCCTTCCTTTCGGTGATGGCCCTGTTTGGTATCGGCAACATCCTGTTGAAAGTCAAGCGGGCCAAACTGCCGAGGCCGGTGCGGGCCGGCTGGCTGTCGGTCTTTCTGGCCATCATTGCGGTCGTTGCTGCGCTGATTGGAAATGTGCTGATCAATCCGGTCTATCTCAAGTATTTCCTCGCTTATTTCCTGCCGACGCTTGTCGTCGTCGGGATCATGTTGGGACGGATCAGTCTCCTGCGGGGGATCGGCTTCTTCGTCCGCTCCATCAGCGAGAGTGTCGAACGAAAGGCCGACGAGATCGGGAATCGGTTGGCCCACTGGATCAACGGGATCAACTCACAGCAATTCGTGTTCTTCACCCGCGGTGACAGTGCGGCCACACTCAATCAGGCGATTCTCTATGTTCTCGACAACGAGCACACCAACAGGATCAAAGTCGTGACGGTATTTCCCTCGAAGAACGAGGTGCCGGAGCGATTGAAGTCCGACCTTGAGTTTCTCGATGAGACCTATCCCGAAGTGGATATCGAATTCGTGTACGAAAAGGGCGAGTTCGGTCCCGAGATCGTCGAAAAGCTCTCCGAGCGCTGGTCCATACCCAAGAATTTCATGTTCATCGGCTCACCGGGCGACCACTTTCCCTATCGACTCGAGGAACTCGGCGGGGTCCGACTGATCATCTGAGGACTCGGAAAGCCCAGGCATTGGAGGCGATCCCTCAGTGTTCCCGTGGCGGGGGAGTCATTCCGAAGGAGAGTCGAACGTAGTGCCGGGCCCTCTCGATGAAGTTCTTGAGGTCTTCGGAATCCCCGTTAAGGATGAGTCCGTGCCGACGGAGGTTGGGATTGCTGCAGAATCCCTCGAGGGGCACGCCGGCAATCCCGCTTTCAAGGTAGAAGGCCACCGTCGGCGAGACCTCGAGTTCGTCCGCTTTGCGTACGCAGCTCTCCGAGAGCTTGAGGTCGGCGTACATCGAACCTTCCCAGTCGAAACCCGTGGCATCGGGCAGCATCGGCTGCTCGTGGTCGAGGAGGTCGCGGTATTTGACGAAAGCTCTCCGCAGCAGGAGGCGCCGGCGCCTCTGGAAATGACGTCCGATGCGTTGCTGAAGACGGATGCGCTGTTCGGCCAGCTCACGATCGCCGGTGACAAAAGGTGCGAGGAGGGAAAGGGTGATGGCCTGCATGGCGTTGGAGGGTCCCGCCATGATGTTCTGGGCGTAGCGGAGGACTCCCGCCGTCAGACGTGGGGATTTGCTGAGTAGCGCTCCGGCCCTCAAACCGGTGACACCGTGACTCTTCGACAGGGAATCGACGAAGACCAGGGCATCTTCAAAGCGGGGATCCTGCTCATACCAGGCAAGGAGTTCCCGGTCCCGGGGGTGGATCCGGACGTAGACCGAATCCAGGATGATTCCGGCCTGTGGCCAACGATCCAGGACTGCGGAAATGAAGGCCTTGAGCCGTTCGGGAGGCAGGGTCCGACCCGTCGGATTGTTGATCGGCATCATGTAGACGCCGTCGATTCTGGTGCCTTCCGGGATGGAGGCAAGGTCTTTCGGATCGGGATCCATGTCGGCCCGGGAGGAGGGGAGGCTCCATGTCTTCATTCCCTGGAGGGCCATCTGGTCCAGAGGACAGGAGAAGGTCGGGATGGGGACCAGGAAGGTGGGCGCCTCGGCCGGGTCGGAGTTGTTCCTGTGTTCTTCGGCGAGTCCCAGCAAGGCCGCCTGGAGGGCCTGGTTTCCTCCGTGAAACACGAATATCTCGGGGCTGTGAGAGGGGTCGTTATCGAAGTTGAGCCCCAACTGGTGCTTCCACATTTCCGACCAAGCCCTGATCACGGTGGAATAGCCGAGAGAATCGAGGTTGTAGCCCATGGGATTCGCCGAGAGTTGCCGGAGCCAGCCCCCCATATGGTCGAAAGCAGATTCCAGCAGATCGCCCCACTCCTGGCGGAGGTTCGGATCTTCCGGATCGTCTGCCGGAACGGTCCGCCAGTCCATGTCGCCGATTGCCGTTGCAAGGTCCTCATAGCCCAATGAGCGCATCGTACTGACGGTCCGGCTCATCAAACGGATCGGAGCCGAAGAAAAGAGCTTCTCGTAGCTCTTATAGACTTCCCAGCGTTTTTCCTTCTCGTTCCCATGGTGGCGGTGATTCATCCTCATCCTCCCGGTCGCCATCATACCGGAGCAAAGGTCGAGATGAGTGAATCTCTTCATGCGAATGATGGATGCCTGCGCCCGCCCGGAGGCAGGAAGGCAGAACACATTCTCTCGCAGAGATCGCAACGGTAGGACAGGGAAGATTGCGGGCAGTCGGGCCCTGGTCTTCAGCTCCGGCCTTCACTCATAGTGGGTCCACATCCTGAGCACCTTCACAGTCCGAACGTCCTCGACCACTTGATAGACCAGGCGATGTTGAAGGCTGATCCGCCGCGAATATGCGCCGGCAAGATCGCCCACAAGTTTCTCGAATCGCGGAGGGGTCTGGTACGGGTTGTCGGAAAGGATCGCGAGTAATTCTTCGGCTCGTCCTTTCAAATGGGCTCCGGCAAGTTTGCGGGCGTCTTTCTGAGCCTGTCGAGTGAACACGACCCGCCAACGGCTCACCAGCCGGCATCCTCGCTGCATTGTTTGATCTCTTCGCTGAGACCCTCATGGATGGATTCTCGCATCCCGGGAATCGAGAGCAGGTGAAGCGTCTCCTGGATGGAGTGCCAGTCATCCTCGCCGACCAGGACGGCGTTGCCCTTCTTTCCGGTGATCAATACCGGTTCGTGTTCTCTTCTCGTCTGCTGAACGAGGGCATACAGCCTGGCTCGAGCCTCGGTTACATTGACTGTCGGCATCGCGTACCTCCAATACAAAGCGTACGCTTTAACGTACCTCATGTCAAGCTATAGACTGAGCTGCAGGGGATACCTGGGCCATTGACGCGCCTCTTGAGCTGCCGGATCTCCCACCCGGAGACAGTCTCTCGCGGCGGACGCGGGGAGTTGAATAAAGCCCCCGTCCAAGGCATTCGTAGGACAGGAAGGCAGAGAACACAGAAGGCATTTTCACGCGGAGATCGCGGAGGACGCAGAGCCGATCTCCCGGAACAGAGAGCGCATGTTCTCTGCGAGGGAGGGGTTCTCCGTGTGTGTCGGTGGGAGGAAGCAGATCGTGTCTTTGCCTTTCTGACAGAATAAGCTAAAATTAGGCGGTCGAAAAAAGCTAACAATCGTCCGATGCGATGAGAGGCGGTACTGAAATGCTAAGTCCAGCTGAAAAACTCGCCGAGTCGCTGGGAGCTCTCCGCGCTCTTCAGGATCGTGGTGTGCTTGCGATCCGGTCGCGTGATTTGACCCGGAGACATCGGGAACGCTTGCTTGCAAACGGTTTTCTGGAGAAGGTGATGAAAGGCTGGTATATCGCTTCTCGTCCGGGAGAAGCCGTCGGAGATAGTTCGGCATGGTATGCCTCCTTCTGGGAATTCTGTGCCGCCTATCTTGCTCAGCGTTTCGGCGCCGACTGGTGCCTGTCGCCGGAGCAGTCGCTGTCGCTTCATGCGGGAAATCGTTTGGTGCCGCGCCAACTGCTGGTCAGGTCTCCGAAGGGTCGCAACAGGGTGACTGGTCTTCCGTACGGTACCTCGCTGCTCGACCTCCGTTCTGCGATCCCGGAGAGTCGTGATGAGATTGATCATCTCCGGGTCTTTTCTCCGGTGGCCGCCCTGGTGTCCTGCTCACCCGGATATTTCAGACAGAATCCGACTGATATTCGAGTTTGTCTGTCGGCGGTTCAGGATGCATCAGATGTATTGATCCTGCTTCTCAGAGGTGGACATAGCACAATTGCGGGTCGACTTGCCGGAGCTTTTCGTAATATCGGCCGTGACCGTATCGCGGATGACATCATGAAGACCATGCGGGCGGCAGGTTACGAGCTTCGTGAAAAAGACCCCTTTGAAACGACCCCGCCGCGGCTTGTTCTCTCTCGAGAGATTTCACCCGAGGTCAGTCGAATTCGTCTGATGTGGAGGAATATGCGGGAGACGGTCCTTCAGGCCTTCCCACGGTCCCCGGGAATGCCGGAGGATATCACCCAATATCTGAAGGGGGTGGAAGAACTCTATATGGAAGACACCTACCATTCCCTGTCGATTGAGGGTTATCGGGTCAGCCGGGCGTTGATCGCCCGTGTTCGCAGCGGGTCATGGGATCCGGACGGGGAGGATCGGGATCAGCGGGATGCTCTTGCTGCGAGGGGGTATTGGCAGGCCTTTCAGAGTGTCAGGGAGAGCATCAAGCGTGTGTTGTTCGGTGATGAGCCCGGACTTGTCGCGGATGAAGATCACGGCAGGTGGTACCGGGAGATGTTTGGACCGGCGGTGAACGCCGGCGTACTCCGACCCGCCGATCTTGCCGGCTATCGAGACGCTCAGGTTTTTATCAGCCGTTCGATGCACATTCCACCCAGGTCTGAAGCCATTCGCGATCTCATGCCGGTCTTTTTTGAATTGCTGTGCGAAGAGTCGGAGTCTTCTGTTCGTGCCGTGATGGGCCATTTTTTCTTTGTGTATATTCATCCCTACCCTGACGGCAATGGCCGGATGGGCCGATTCCTGATGAATTTGATGCTGGCCGCTGGCGGCTATCCCTGGACCGTCATCCCGGTAGGGGAGCGGGAGAGATATATGACCGCCCTTGAAGAAGCCTCCACCCGGCAGAATATCCTTCCCTTCACCGATCTCCTGGGGCGTCTTGTCAGGCAGGGGCTCGAAGGCGCGAGCGAAGCACGCCCTTCGGAATGATGAATGCCACCACCCGCCCAAAGGCATTCCACCTCCCGCCCGAAGACATGAAGGCAGAAGACAAAATATACGCAGAGGCGTAGAGGCGAAGAGGCCCCCGCCCGCCTGGGGGAAGAAATGAAGCACGGATTTCACGGATTTCACGGATTTTGACGAGGGGAAACTGGGCAGAGGACATACCCCTTCCTGCCGCCCCTCCGCGTAACTCAGCGTGCCCCGCGTGAAAAATTGTGTTGGGTCTTCCTCTCCTGATCGCCTTTGCTGGTCATTAACCGTTTCTGGTGTTTTCCAGTGGGACTTGTATAATGCTTGCAAAACGATATACAATAGAATAGCTGGAGGATAAGCTTGATGCCTGGATTGATGATCAGAGACGTACCCGCTGAGCTGCACGAGCAGCTGAAAACCCGCGCCAGGATCCACAGGAGAAGTCTCGCAGCTGAGGTGTTGGTCATTCTCGAGGAGTCTCTTGCCGATCGCGCGGGTTCCTGGCGCCTTGAGGATATCGACCGGATGAGGATCCACGGAAAGCGGCCATTGACCCAGGCGCTCATTCAAACCGCCCTTGAAACTGGAAGACCTTGATTGTCGCAGACACGAATCTGGTGAGCTACCTGCTGATTGAGGGGGAACAGACGGCTGCAGTGCGCAGGGTATGGGCCAAAGAGCCTGATTGGTTCCTGCCACCCCTCTGGCGGAGCGAGTTCCTCAATGTCCTGGCGACTGCTCACCGTGCGGATGTCATCTCCCGCGATCAAGCGTTGCTTGCCTGGGAGAGAGCAAAGGCCCTGTTCGGGACAGGAGAGGTTGAGCCGTTGGGCGAAGACGTCCTCAATATTGCGATCGAGAGAGGCGTATCTGCTTACGACGCCCAGTTCGTGGCGGTCGCCGAAATGCTTGGGCTGGATCTCGTCACTGCAGACAAGAGAATCTGCAAACGCTGTCCGCATGTGGCTGTCAGCATCGAGAACTTCCTTGCCGCGATATCGAGAGATCACTTTCCGACGCAGGTACCTCGGAAGACAAGAAGATGAACCACGGATGACACGGATTAGGAAGAAAAAGACAATCAACGCAAAGATCGCAGAGCACGCAGAGCCACCCGCCCACCCGAGAACACAAAGACAGAAGGCATTCTCTCGCAGAGTTCGCAAAGATCGCCAAGGTAGGGCAGGAAGGCAGAAGGCGGAAGACAGTTTCACGCAGAGATCGCGGAGCACGCGGGGGCCGGGCAGTCGGTCATCCCCACTGGGGAATGAAGCCCCGGGATCACAAGTTTGAGCTCTTTCGTCCGGGGCAATATCTCGCTCGGGTCCTCCAGGAGAGGCTTCGGCGGACTGATGCCCGCGACTCCGATTTTGTGTTGAGTGTTTTTCTTCAGCGGAGGCGATTTTCTTTCTTCAGGGGCTTGACAAGTCGGAAAGATCCTCAAAGAATGAATGAGCGCTCATTCACCGGGAGGCCCTATGCCGAGCAGCGAGACAGCCCGTCAGATTTCACCGAGAGAACACAAACGGAGGAAAATCCTTCGGGCGGCAATCGATGTCTTCTCCCGTGACGGATACTATTCCGCACGGATGACCGACGTGGCCCGCGAGGCGGGTGTCGCGGACGGGACGCTTTATCTCTATTTCGAGGGGAAGGAGCACCTTCTGCTTTCGGTGTTCGACGATGTGCTTGATCGTTTCGTCCTCAAGCTGAGGGAGGAGATCTCGGCCATCGAGGATCCCATTCGGAAGGTTTCGATCATGATCGAGCTGCACCTGGAGGCACTCGGACGGGACCGCGCTCTGGCCCAGGTTCTCCAGGTGGAAACTCG
The DNA here is from genome assembly GCA_024763555.1 of Thermoanaerobaculales bacterium. Taxonomy (GTDB): domain Bacteria; phylum Acidobacteriota; class Thermoanaerobaculia; order Thermoanaerobaculales; family Sulfomarinibacteraceae; genus JANTFG01. Next base: position 1,590 of record JANTFG010000034.1, on the reverse strand, counting down.
CCATTCCCGGCACTTCATGTCGATTCTTTCCCGTGGTAAACTCGGCGAGTATCTGAGTCTGCTGAAAGGGATTATCGAGGAGGGGCAGGATTTGGGAGTTTTCCGGAAGGACATCAGGTCATCGATCGCGACGAATGTGATTTTCGGCGCCGTCGACGAACTGGTGAACCGGTGGCTGCTCTCAGAGGATCCCGGGGATCTTCTCCGTCTTCATGCGCCTCTTCAAAAGATGCTCCTGGAGGGGCTCGTGCCCTGCCGGCATCATCAGAAAACCGCCAGAAACACGAGGGAGACACCACATGACTGAGCCGAAGAATGTTCTCGATCTCTATCGACTGGAAAACGAGAGACCCCGCGCCGAGCACTATTTTCATTATTTCCCGGGAGGCAGGAAGGTCTACTCGACTGAGGAGTTTTTTGAGAAGACCTCGACCCTGGCAACCGGGCTGGAGAAGCTGGGACTGAAGAAAGGCCAGCGTCTGATGATCCTGATGGACAACCGTCCGGAATGGCATATGGTTGATCTGGCGACGGTGGATCTCGGCGCCATCGATGTCCCGATCTACGGGACGCTGACCCCGGAGCAGGTGGAATACCAGGCGAAAGACTCCGGTGCTGTCATGGCGGTGGCCGAGAATGCGGAACAGATGGCGAAGTTTCTCGAGATTCGGGATCAGTGCCCGGATCTGAAACATCTGATTCAGGTTGAGGGGGAATGCGGCAAGGGAGTCCTCAGTCTTGAAGAGGTCCTGAAAAAGGGGAAGGGGAAAAAGAACGGGGAGCTCTTCTGGAAACGTGCTGCGAAGGTTCGGAAAGAAGATACCCTGACCCTGATCTATACCTCGGGCACGACGGGCAATCCCAAGGGGGTGCAGCTGACTCACGGCAACCTTGTGGATAATGTTCTGCCCTCAGCGACGCGTGCGCTGATTCGCTCCGAAGATGATCTGGCCCTTGAGTTCCTTCCCCTGTGTCACGTCTTCGAGCGAATGCTCAGCTATCTCTACATGTACGTCGGCGTCACCAAGGCCTACTGTTCCGTCCATCACGTGGCGGAACTCCTGCCCGAGGTCAAGCCCTCGGTTTTTGCCAGTGTTCCACGTCTTTTCGAGAAGATCCACGACAAGATCGTGGCCAAGGCGGAAGCTGCTCCGGCCATCAGGAGAATGCTCTTCCACTGGGCCCTCGCACAGGGCCGAAAGGCCTATCCGGAACGTCTGCGCGGAAAAGAGCCCGGCGGTCTCTCTTATTCCCTGGCGGAAAAACTCGTTCTGTCCAAGATCCGGGAGGCAATGGGCGGCCGGGTTCGGCTCTGTGTTTCCGGGGGAGCGCCGCTGCCGGCCTTTGTGGCTGAGTTCCTGTTTTCCATCGGTATCTGGATTATCGAGGGTTATGGTCTGACCGAGACCTCCCCCGTGATTGCCGTTAACGGGGCTTCGGCGGGTATGACAAAGATCGGGACGGTCGGAAAGCCGATTGAAAATGTCACGGCAAAGATCGCGGAGGATGGTGAACTCTGCGTCAAGGGCCCCAGCGTGATGGAAGGCTACTGGAATCTTCCGGAAAAGACGGCGGAGGTCTTTGACGAGG
>JANTFG010000033.1 GCA_024763555.1 Thermoanaerobaculales bacterium | reverse complement strand
TCAGCTGTCCCGCCTGCGGCTACGGCGCCAATGTCGAGAAGGCCTCAACGGGAGAGCTTCCGGCGCCTCCGCCCTGGCCCCTTGAGAAAACCGAAGGACCCGAGAAAATTCCGACGCCTGAGGCCCGGACCATCGAAGAGGTCTCGACATTCCTCAAAATCGCTCCCGAACACCTGATTAAGACCCTGATTTTCGAGACGGAGGAGGAGTTCCTCGCCGTCCTGATCCGCGGAGACCTGGATGTCAACGAGGTCAAGCTGAAGAACTTCCTTGGTTGCGACCACCTGCAGCTGGCCTCGGAGGCGAAGATCGAGGAATTGACGGGGGCCCCCCAGGGATTCGCCGGTCCCGTCGGCATGGAGAATCTGCGCATCCTGGCCGATGATTCGGTCATGGAGCTGGAGACGGCGGCCACGGGCGCCAACGAGAAGGACATGCATCTGATCGGAGTCGTCCCCGGACGTGACTTCTCGCCCGCTGAGGTTGATGATTTCCGCACGGCGCGGGCGGGCGATCCCTGTCCGAAGTGTGCTGAGGCGATGATCGAGAAGCGCGGCATCGAGGTCGGGCACATCTTCAAGCTGGGCACGAAGTACTCCGAGACGATGCGCTGCACCTTCCTCGATGCCGATGGGAAGGAAAACCCGATGATCATGGGCTGCTACGGACTGGGTGTCGGGAGGACGGTCGCCGCCGCCATCGAGCAGAACCACGATGAGAAGGGCATCATCTGGCCCCTGCCCCTGGCGCCCTATGAGGTGCTGCTGGTTGTGCTCAATTCCAACCAGGAAGATGTCGTTGCGGCGGCCGAGGATCTCTATCTCAGTCTCAAAGATGCGGGCATGGATATTCTCTTCGACGACCGCCAGGATCGCCCCGGTGTCAAATTCAACGACATGGATCTCATCGGATTCCCCGTGAGAATCGTCGTCGGCGCCCGCGGGCTGAAAGAAGGCAAGGTCGAGCTGAGCCTCCGTCGGGACGGGGAGAAGGAACTTGTCCCCATCGATCAGATCAGGGAGAGGGTCGAGGCCCTGTTGGAGTCCCTCCGCTGAGGAGGGGATGCGGATCCTGCTCCCGCTCCGGTCTCGGTTTGCCGTTTCGGCTCCGCCGACAGGTCAGCGACAGCGTTCATTGACGGGCACCGCCCCCTGCTCCGGTCAGGGATAGCAGGGTGGTGCCGGCCCACGTATTCCGCTGAGAGAACCACGACGACGCCGGCTCCGGTTTACCGCTCCTGCTCCCGCTCCGGCTCCCGCTCCGGCTCCGGCTCCGGTGGCCCGTCCCCCTCAGTTCCCGATTTCACCCATCAGCTTCGCGATGGGTCTGAAATCGACACGCAGGGCCTCGGGCACCTTTTTCTCGACGTTGAGTCTGGTGTAACCGAGGACCTTGCGGATAGAGGGCGCAATCGGTGCGCCGCGCTCGAGATCAACCACCTGGAGGATGAGGCGGCTCTGGTACTCGGTTTCCCAGCGTCCCATGAACTGCAGTTGCCGATCCCCGAGCGCTTCGGTGCTGATCATCACGAGCCATCGGGCCTGTGGCCTGAGGACGGGGTTGAGATCGCCTCCTGATTCCAGGGCTCGCTGAACCCCGGGAATACCGGCGGCATCGAAGACCTCAAGGCCCCGTCTTGAGAGAGTGGCGTGGACATAGTCGACGGCGGAGCCCACAAGAAGGGGCTCGCCCACCGAGACCAGGGCAACGCCGTGGCCCAACGGGGGTGGGGGAGGCGGCTCATGTGGCTGGACTGCCGCCGCCGGTGCGGAATTTCGGGTCGGGGGAGAAGAAGTGGCGGCTCCGGAGAGGGATTGCTGTTTCTGCGAGACGGACCGGCCGCCTGAGACCCCGGCGCCGGCTGTGGAATTCGGCGGAGAGCTTTTTCCGACGGAAGTCGCCGAGGGACCTGGTTTCCCTCCGCCGCCGGTAACGGAAGACGGGCCCCCGGAAGCGGTGCCGGAAGAGCCCCCTGTGCTTCCTTCTCCGGTACTTGCCTGAGACATTGCCGCGGATGCCGCGGGAGCAGCCGACCCCTGGCCTCCGGATGGTGCGCCCGCTTCGGGAGACTGAGCTTCGGCTTCGGAAGAGGATGCCTCAGGGCTCGTTGCTGCCGCGCTCGTTTCGGATTCGCCTTTCGCCCCCGGCACCGTGGAAGCCACCGTGGCCTTCGTGCCGGTGAAGCGCTGCTGGAGTTTTGCAAAGGCGCCTGTCTTCCAGGCGGCAACGGCGCCCAGGGCGCAGAGCAGGAGTACTGCGACAAGAATCATGAGCGGCATTGCGGATTTCTTCTGAGCCGAGGGTGAGACGTCCTGGGCGGCCGGCGCAAATCCCGAGGGGGCAGGCTCGGATGCGGGTGTGAAGACGGGTGGAGGGGGCGCAGCGACTGCAGGGGCGGCTGCAGGAGCGACGAAACCTGCAACGCGATCCTCTCCTGCCGGAGAAGTCTGAGCGGTGGCCTGAGCGGTCGGCTGCATCGGAGGCGTGGGGACCGCCGGCGGAACCGTGGGGGGCGCCATGGCCTCCGTCGGTTTGAAAGAGGCCTCCCGGAGGTCGCCGGATGGCATCTGCATCGTCGGATCACTGTTCATTTCCTCCAGTTCCGGGACCGCGGCGGCGGCCGGTGCGGGAGTTGAGAGGTGGAGGGCCGAGGTGACCGTTGATTTTCCCTGAGATTCCAGCCATTGCTGGAGATCGTAAGCCAGGAGATCGGCGGATGCATAGCGTTCGTCTCGATCTTTCGCCATCATCTTCTTCAGGATCTGCCGGAGGCCTTCCGGAACATCCGGGTTGAGATCCCTGACATCCGGGGGCTCCACCTCGAGAATCTGCCTCAGCAGGGCCAGGGGCGAATCCGCCTTGAAAGGAATAGAGCCCGTCAGCATCTCAAAAAGCGTCACTCCGAGGGAGTAGATATCCGTCCGGGCGTCGATCTCCTCGTCCCGGCACTGTTCGGGCGAAAGGTAGCCGGGTGTGCCCATGAACATTCCGGTGGCCGTCAATCGGGAGGCTCCTCCTCCGAGGAGGGCCAGGCCGAAGTCGGTAATCTTCAGCAGCCCGCGTTCATCGACCATTAAATTGGCCGGTTTGATGTCCCGGTGAATGATGTTCTTCTCGTGGGCGGCGGCCAGGCCCGAGGCGGCCTGAAGGCAGAGACGGGCGGATTCCACCGGCTCGATCTTTCCCTCCGAGCGGATCATCTGGAGCACCGATTTTCCCGAGACGAACTCCATGGCGAAATAATGCTTGCCCTCGAACTCGTCGACCGAGTAGATCTGGACGATATTGGGGTGGTTGAGTGCCGCCGCGCTGCGGGCCTCCCGCAGAAAACGCTGGACGTAGGAGGGGTCTTCGGAGAGATGCTCGCCCAGGACCTTCAGCGCAACATAGCGGTTGAGACTCTGTTCGTGGGCCTTCAGGACCACGCCCATGCCGCCCCGGCCCAGCTCGGAGATGATTTCATAGTGCCCGATACGTTTTTCCATGGCGATGCCGCTCCTTCGTGATGGCTGTATCAGCGCTGCTGATGATTCGATTCTACCAGCAGCGGGGTGGGAGTGTGCAGAGGATTGTGGACTGAGGTATTTTCGCTGTGGGAGGGCATGATGGGGCCGAAACGGAGCGAGAAAGTACTCCGCAGGGATTCTCTCACTTCTGGAAACTGATGATCACCCGGAGAATGGGGGCTGAGGTCCGCGCTCCCGTACGCGCATTCCCGGAGTTTTCCGTGGGCTGTCCCGCTCTCTTGCGAAGGCTCCGCTATACTCAGCGGATGGGAATCTCGGACGGGGCTGTGGGTGAAAAGACTGGACTGGGTGCCTTTCTGGGGGTCTTTACACCTTCGATTCTGACCATTTTGGGCGTCATCCTTTTCCTGCGCACCGGTTGGGTCGTGGGCAATGCAGGCCTGATGCCGGCTTTGGCCATCGTCATTCTCGCCAATTGCATCACGCTGGCGACAGCCTTTTCGATTTCGGCCATCGCAACCAATATGCAGGTGGGCAGCGGTGGCGCCTACTACATGCTCTCCCGCAGCCTGGGCCTGGAGATCGGCGGCGCCATCGGGATCCCGCTCTTTCTGGCCCAGACCTTTTCAGTGACCCTCTATTCATTCGGTTTCGTCGAGAGCCTTCGTTTCATGTGGCCTGATCTTCCCCTGGTACCGGTTGCGGCGGCCACGGTGCTCGGTGTCGCCCTGATCTCATCCCGTGGCGCCGAACTGGCGCTCAAGGCGCAACTTCCTCTTCTCGCGCTGGTGTTTCTTGCGCTGCTCTCACTGATCGGCGGCGTGCTGGGCGTGGAACACCTTTCGGTCTCCCTGTGGAGCGGCGCCGAACATGCGCCCTCCTTCTGGGTAATTTTCGCGGTCTTCTTTCCCGCAGTGACCGGCATCATGGCCGGAGTCAGTCTCTCCGGAGATCTGCGGAACGCCGCCCGGGATATTCCCAGGGGAACAATTGCCGCGGTCCTTGCGGGTTTCGCCGTCTATCTCCTGGTTCCCGTGATCCTCGCGATCGGCGCGGATCAGCAGGCCCTACTCTCCGATCCGCTGGTCTGGCTCAAGGTGGCGGCAGTCCCGATGCTGGTGCTGCCCGGGCTCTGGGGCGCGATCCTCTCCTCGGCGATGGGGAGCATGCTGGGGGCGCCGAGGACTCTGGAAGCCCTGGCCGAAGATGGCGTGGCGCCCCGGTGGACCGGCAAGCCCGGAATAGCCCTGTTCCTCTCGGCTTCGGTGGCTTTGGCGGCGGTCCTGCTGGGAAATCTCAATGCCGTGGCGCCCGTGCTGACCATGTTCTTCCTGACGACCTACGGGATGATCAATCTCGTAGCCGGCCTTGAGCAGCTCTCGGGCGCTCCGTCCTTTCGGCCCACGATGCGGGTGGCCTGGCCGATCGCACTCTTAGCGGCCGTGGCCTGCTTCGCCGTCATGTTCCTGATCAATCACATCGCCGGGATCATTGCGGTCGTCGCGGAGTTTCTGATCTACTCGGTTCTCCGGCGGAGGTCCATGACGGCGACCTGGGGGGATCTCCGCTACGGCGCCCTGATGTCTCTGGCCCGTTTTACCCTGCTGAAGCTTCGGGACCTGCCGGTGGCGCCCCGAAACTGGCGGCCGCATATTCTCCTCTATGCGGGCGACGTGTCCCGCAGAACGGATCTCGTACGTTTCGCCGCCTGGCTCAACCAGGGGCGGGGCATTCTGACGATCAGTCGACTCCTCGTCGGATCACTCGCGGATCGCGTCGGGGAGGCCAGGGAGGAGAAGGAGCGCATTGACGAGCTGATGCGGAACTGGGGCCTGGTGGGCTTTGCCGAGGTCGAGGTTGTTCCGAAGTTCGAGGATGGAGTGATTGCCGTCGCCCAGGCCAACGGGATCGCCGGGATCGCCTCCAATACCCTGATGTTCGGCTGGAGTCGGAAGGCCGAACGGCGGGAGGCCCAACTCCGGGTGATCCACCGGGCCACTCTGCTGGGGAAGTCTTCCCTGATCTGCAGGGTGAGGCCGCGCAGCTGGCAGGAAAGGCCCGGTCGCATCGATGTCTGGTGGGGCGGACTGCAGAACAACGGGGATATGCTGCTCCTCTTCGCCTACCTGCTCTCCGTCAACGATTACTGGAGGGGCGCGAAGATTCACGTCCACAGCATCGCGAACGATGAGGAGATGCGCCGCCATACCACCGAGAGTCTGAAGGAGATGCTTCATGACAGCCGGATCCGGGCCAGGACCGAGGTCAGCCTTCGGTCGGAGGGTTCCGACGTGGCCTCGATCATCCAGAAGGTCTCCCGGGAAGCGGACGTCGTCTTTCTGGGGCTCAGTGATCCGCCTCCGGGTGACGAGGCGGAGTATGCCCGGAGGCTGGAGAATCTCATCGGAGACCTCCCGACGGTCATCCTCGTGAGGAACGGTTCGGAATTTGCCGGGAAGCTGCTGTAGACCTGATCCTTCGGGTGAACCCGCATTTCTCACCAATATTCGTCGCGAGGGAGGAGAGGCGCTGTGACCGGTGGGGTTTTCAACCTGAGGGAGGCGGAGTCGTACTCAACTGTCCGTCGAGCATCCCGATGCGAGAAAACGCCTCCGGGTGCAGTGCATCTTCGGTCACAGGGGAAGATTGCTGAGAAATGCGGGGTTAATGCAGCCAGTGCCCCAGTGCGACGCCGATGAAAGTGGCGACGGCATAGCCCAGGGTTCCGCAGAGGATCGCCGGGATCAGCAGGGCCTGCCAGCGCCTGGCGACGGCCATGGCGGCGGCGGTTGTCGGGCCTCCCATGTTGGCATTGGAGGCGATGACGATCTCGGCGAGATCAAGTTTGAGGAGTTTCCCTGAGAGCAGGATCGTCAGGAGATGGATGCTCAAGATGACGGCTGCGAAGACAAAGAGCAGGGGACCCACTCTGAGGACGGCGGCAATATTCGCGCTGGCCCCGATGACGGCGAAGAAGACGTGCATCAGGAGATTTCCAAGATCGGCCGAACCGCGCAGACCACCGATCCATCCGGGGAAGAGCGTCGCGAGCAGCACTGCCAGGGCGGTCAGGAAGAGAATTCCACTCCCCGGCAGGTGAAGCATCTTTTCGAGGCTGAATCCGGCCCAGCAGAGGCAGGCTGAAAGTCCGAGTCCCGTTGCCATTCCCTTGAGTTCGGGAGCTTCCAGCGAAGCGGCTGCGATGGTTTCCTCCCCTGGATCCGGGCTGATGCGTCGGGTGGGGAAAAAACGCCGGAGCCGGGCCGAGGATGGCAATGAGAAGAGGACGAGAAAATAGAGAGCCATGACGAGGTTATCCGCGGCGAAGCCGGCCGTCAGGAGGTCGCCGGATTTGAGGCCCAGTGCCTGGGCCGCCGCGACGAAGTTCATGGAGCCCCCGACGTAGGTGGCGCAGAAGATACCTGCCAGTTTCCAGCTCTCCTCACCCAGGGGGACGAGATGAAAGGCGATGATGGCGCCGATGATTGTGCCGACGGCCCCGGCAAGGAAGGCGAGGAGGGTCGGGCCCGCCTCCCGGATGATCCGCCGAAGATCGGCCTGGAAGAGCAGGAGGGGAATGGCCAGGGGGACGAGGTAGGACCAGACCATGCTGTAGGCGGGAGCCTCGACGGGGATCAGGCGCAGATTGGAGAGCGTGAAGGTGACGCCGATGGCGATGACGGCGCCGGAGAGCTTCGAGCCCCAGCGGGTGCCCTCGGCCCAGAGTGCAAAGGCGGCCGCCGACAGAAGGATGGCCCATAAAGCCCAGACGTTGTTCGGATCGATCAGTGCATGCATGGGAGCAAGGATAGCGGAGCATGGGGATCACGCAAGGGCGCTGTGCTTCGGGTTGATGATGGGAGTGTTGGCCTGAAACAGGGACTCCGGCGTGGCGTGAGGCTGAGCCTCGGGAATCTCGGCTTCCGCTGCCACGGGTTGGATTCCTGCTCCGGCTCCAGGGACAGGCTCAGCGACGGCGGCAGAAGCAGGGTCAGAATCAGCAGCGGTCTCAGGCGCAAAGGGAGAGTCCGGAGCCGGAGCAGGAGCCGGAACCGCATCCGGAGCAGGGCCTCCCGCCCGAAACGCGAGGATGAGCCGGCAGAGTCGCCCTCGAAGTGGCCGGAATTACAACGACCGTGTCGGTTTCTGCCACCGCCCCCTGCTCCGGATCGGGATACCAGGGTTGTGCTCGGCCCACGCATTCCGCTCAATGACCCACGGCTGCTCCGGCCTCGGATTGCGGCTGCGGCTTCTGCCCCTGCTCCGGATCCGGTATGGCTTTGCCGCTCCTGCCCCTCCTCCGGCCTCGGTCCCTCCTCGGGTCCTCCACCCCGGTTCCCGGTTCCCCACGCCAGGGAGCTGGAATCGCAGGGTGAGAGCGAATGTGGAATGATAAGAACAACTGCGGAGATCAGCGCCTGCCGGTCGGCAGCATCCCCGCCGCGCCGGCAAGGATCTCCCGGAAACCCTCCCGGTCGTCCCGTTCGACGGCGGCGGTCAGTTCTCCGATCGCGGTGTGCAGGGCAGCATAGACCTCACCTCGACGCGGATTCAGCCGCTGGATCGTGAAGTAGAGATCCGGATTCCCTTCGAGGACCGAAGCCGAGGTTTTCGACTGCCTTTTGAAGGAAGTCGAGGCAACACGCTCCAGGGTGGCGGGATCGAGGCCGGAGCTTTCAAGGGCCCTGGCGAATACCATCCCGGTCAGATGGGAGAGCCCCAGAAGCCAACCCGCGAGACGGTCGTGGAGGTCGAAGGGGAGGCTCACCAGATCGAGATAGGGGTGGCTGAGAACACTGAGGAGCCTCATGCGCTCGGAAGCCTCATCCTCCAGTACGCCGTGGATCACGGTCAGGGGCTCGTAGGGGTTTTTCGAGGGGCCGAACATGGGGTGGACCGAGAGGATCGGTGTCCCGGCCGCCTTGAGAGTCTCCAATGCCCGCCGGAGGTGATCCTTGACGGAGGCAATCTCGATGACGGGCGAGGAAGGTGCTTTGGAGGCGAGCTTTCTGAGTACCTCGGGCATTCGGTCCAGGTTGACCGAGACCAGAATGGCGTCGTAGGCGTTGAGGTCGGGGATCTCATCCAGGTTCCAGTGGCGCCCGCGGGCCCTGGGGATGTTCTGCCAGGCTGCGTCCACCCCGTCGACCTCGTGCCCCATGCTCTCCAGGAGCGCCTGGAACCAGGCGCCCATTCCACCTCCGGCGCCGACGATGAGGACTCGGGACCCCCCTTGGGCGGCGCGGGAAACGCCCACCCGGTGTTGCCTCTCGACGGAACCGCGAATAATGGCGTCAAAAATGGTTTCCATGACTTCCGGGCTGACTCCGCACTTGCCGGAGGCCTCCCGGGCCCGGCCCAGGACCATCTGCTCCACTTCCCGAACGACCACCGGACGACCCGCCTCGGCCTTCAGCTCCCCGACACGGGCGGCCAGGCGAAAGCGTTCTGCCAGCAGTTCCTGGAGGGCTCTGTCCATCTCTGCGATTCGGGTTCTCAGCGTTTCGAGTTCCTCGTTCATGATTTGCCTCCGAAGCAAAAATAGCATTCCTTGATGGGATCTGATGGCGGTGCCCATCGATTTCGTGGCCGATCCGGGTGGGATGCCTGCCGAAGCACGCCGGAATAAAAAGAAGGGACGCCGAGGCGTCCCCTGAATTGTCGAAGTTGATGTCTCTACTGGCGGTAGGCTACCCATGAGTCCTGGATCCGCTGGGTCTGCCCGGCGGTAAAGAGGTACATGCAGGAATCGTCAGTGTCATCCATGAAGTTGTGAATCGGGTCGACGCCGCCTTTGGCGCAGGTGTCGCGACCGGTCGGGCATCCATAGGCTGCGGAGCGCTCGGGTTCGGTATCCTAACTGAGCCCTTAGGGAGGAATGGTGGTAGGCTGGTTCAGGAGGCATGATGTTTCGAATCATCACCCAGGGAGCTGGGTTCAGGGAGCACGTCCTTCTGAAGAACGGGCAGGGAATCCTTCTGCGGCCGGGAGGCCCGGAGGATGTCGATGCCGTCGCCGATCTCATGGGTCGGGTCTCACGGGAAAGTCTCCAGATGCGCTTCATGGCGACGATTGCCGAGGTGCCCCGGAAGACGATCGAAGGGATGTGCTGCGGAGTCCAGGAAGATCAGGCCTGTCTCCTGGCGATTTCGGGTGAAGGCGAAGCCGAGAAGATCATCGGAATCGGAAACTATGTCGGCATGGGTGACGGTCGGACTGCGGAGGTGGCCTTTCTCGTCGACGACGCCTATCAGGGACGTGGTATCAGCACCCTGATCCTGGAACGTCTCGCGGGCATAGCCGCCGCCCGGGGTTTCGTCGAGTTCGAGGCGGAGGTCCTCTGGGAGAACACCTCGATGCTGGGTGTCTTCAAGAGTTCCGGTTTTGAACTCCGCCGCGATTCGGACAGCGGCGTCGTTCACGTTGAGTTTCCCGTACGGGAGGCGGCCGGAATCCGGGAGCGCGGGGAGGGGCGCGAACGTCTTGCGGTTGCCAACTCCCTGGTTCCACTGCTCAAACCCAGGGTGGTTGCTGTCATCGGTGCTTCGCGCTCGCGGACTTCCGTGGGAAATATGATCTTCCGGCATATCCTTCATGCGGGTTTTCCCGGGACCGTCTATCCGGTCAATCCCGAGGCCGAGTCGGTACACGGTGTCCGCGCCTATCCCTCCATCGCCGATGTTCCGGAGAAAATCGATCTCGCCGTCGTGGCGGTGCCGGCGGCGTCTGTTCTCGAAGTCGCCGAACACGCGGTCGAGGCCGGGACCCGGGGTTTGCTGATTATCTCCGCCGGTTTTGCGGAAAGCGGCGAGGAGGGCGCCGAGCGCCAGCGCCGGCTGGTGGAGCTTGTCCGCGCCCATGGTGTTCGTCTGATCGGTCCCAACTGCCTCGGCGTGATGAATACCGACCCCGCGGTTCACCTCAACGCATCACTTGCGCCGGAGATTGCACCACGTGGAAGTATCGCCTTTTTTTCTCAGTCGGCGGCGCTTGGACTGGTGATCCTCGAGCATGTGGCCCGGCGGGGACTGGGTTTTTCCTATTTCGTCCTTGCGGGCAACCGGGCCGAGGTCTCGGGAAACGATCTGCTCCAGTTCTGGGAGGAAGATCCCGATACGGAGATGGTGCTGCTCTACCTCGAGACCTTCGGAAATCCGAGGAAGTTTACGAGGATTGCCCGCCGATTTACTCAGAAAAAACCGATTCTCTGCGTCAAGGGCGCCAGGAGTTCGGTTTCCCAGCGGATCATCAGGGCCGAAGAGGGGAAAACCTTCGGCGGGGTGGTCGAGGTTGACGCGCTCTTCAGGCAGGCCGGTATCATCCGTGCCGAGACCCTGGACGAGATGTTTGATCTTGCGGCAGTGTTGTCGACGCAACCGCTCCCGGAAGGGCCCCGCGTTGCCGTGATTTCCAACTCTCACGGAGTCGCGACCTTGCTGGCCGATACCTGCGAGTCCAACGGACTCGAGCTTGGGGGGCCCGGACTGGTGGACCTCGGGGCGACGACCGATGCTGAGAGCTACGAGCAAAGCTGTCGCTCGGCCCTCATTGATGATGATGTCGATGCTCTGATCGTCAGTTTCGCCTGTGTGGGCGACTGTTCGTCCAAGCCGGTTTCGCGGGCCATTGGTCGAGCCCTTGCGGATGCGGAAAGGAAGACGGGTCGGAAGAAGCCGCTCCTGCTCTGCCTCATGGGTGCGGAGGGCGCCCTCCGGCTCTCGGCGGAGCAGGGAGAGGAGGAGGTCGATCGAGTCTTCCCCTCCTTCGTTTTTCCCGAATCCGCGCCACGGGCCCTGGCGCGGGCCTGGCGCTATGCGGAATACCGGCGGAAGGGTTCCGGGCGCCTCATTTTCTTTGACGATGTCGAACCGGCCGAGGCCCGACGACTGGTGCTCGATTTTCTCGAAAAGGAGGGGCCGTCCGGCGATGGGATGGCCTGGCTGAATCAAGAGGACTCGATGCGGCTCCTGTCCTTCTTCGGACTCACCGGGGTGGAGGGGTTTCGAGCCGGGAATCCGCCGGGCCTCGAGGTTCGGATTCGACTGGACCGTTACTTCGGTCCCCTGGTTGAGGTCAGGGCTGACGGGCTGGAGCCGGTTGTCCGCATTACGCCGATGAGCGATCGGGATATCCGGGAAACGGCGGAGGCTCTGGGGCTTGAGGAGATCGACGGCTTCCTGGACCTGCTCGGCAGGATCTCCCAGATGGTGGAGGAAATCCCGTGGCTGGGCGCCATGGTTGCCGAGTGCGATCTGAAGAGCGAAGGCGGCCGTTGCCGACGCGCGCGAATCGGTCTCCGCAGCGAAGGGATGCGGATCTCGTGATCAGAGATTGGCGGTCCCCCGGAGCGTCTTTCCGCGATGGGAGACTCGAAGGAGAAAGGAAAGCCCATGCTTGTACGTGAAGTCATGCATCCGGAGCCGCTGGCCATCGGGCCGGACAGCTCTCTGGAGGACGCCTATGCCCTGATGCAGGAGCGTCGGATCCGTCACTTGCCGGTTCTCGACCCGGAGGGGCGGCTCATCGGCATTGTGACCGATCGGGATCTCAGGCTGGCGACCTCGGCTCTCGCAGAAAGACCCTGGAAACCCGAAGCCCGGGTGGGGGAGGTGATGCACTCTCCAGTGATCACGGCGGATCCTCTGGATCCAATCGAATCGGCCGCCCGGACGATGCGTGAGGAGACCATCGGCTGTCTTCCGGTGATCGACGAAACGGGTCTGGTCGGGATCGTGACCGGGGTGGATCTCTTAGATGCCATGTTGAAGATGACGGGCGTTCACAAGCCCTCGGGGCGGCTGGAGATTCGTCTTCCCGATCGGCCGGGCGAGCTTTCCCGGCTGACGGGACTGCTGTCGGAGCGCCGGGTCAACATCCAATCCATTCTTTCCTATCCCGACCCCGAGGATGGGACGCGCCTGGTGCTGCGGGTTGCGGCCCTGGATACGCGCCCCCTGGCGGAGGCCATCTGCGGCGCCGGGATGGACGTCGTCTGGCCGCCCCATCGCTCATGTCGATGAAGCTGATCTACGATCCCGCCTATGCTGATTACGCCTTTGGCGGAGAGCATCCCTTCAGTCCCACCCGGGTTGAGATGGTCATTGATTTTCTCTCCGAGGCCGGGCTGCCCTTTGATCCCATCTCTCCACCGGGTCCGGCCGGGGACGAGGAGCTTCTGAAGGTCCATACGCGGGAGTACATTGACGCCGTTGCCGCGGCCTGTGCGGGCAATCCCGCCCCGAGTTTCGGGCTGGACACGCCGGATAATCCTATTCTCCCGAAGCTCGATTACGGGGCGCGGTACCTGGTGAGCGGCGCTCTTTACGGCGCAAGGCTGATTGCTTCCGGAGAGGCGGGGAGGGTCCTGCAGTTGGGGGGAGGCCTTCATCACGCCCAGTCGGCTCTGGCCTCGGGCTTCTGCATTTATAACGATCTGGCGATCGCCATCCGGGAGCTGGTCGACCGCGGCCTCAACGTCGTCTACCTGGATATCGATGTCCACCACGGAGACGGAGTCCAGTCCCTTTTCTATGACGAGGAGAAGGTCCTCTGCATCTCTCTCCACGAGAGCGGCGAATACCTCTTCCCCGGTACGGGATGGACGCACGAACTGGGCCGGAGCATGGGGCGGGGCTTCAAGCTCAATATTCCACTCGAACCCTTCACCGAGGATGACTCCTACCTGGAGGTTCTGAGACGCCTTCTTCCCCAGGCTCTGGGCTATTTCCGTCCGGATGTCATGGTGTTTCAGGCGGGGGCCGACGCTCATTTCGCCGATCCACTGGCAGATCTCAATCTGACGAGCCGGGGTTTCGAGGAGATCTACCGCTACGTTCTGGAGATGTCGGATCGCTATTGCAGCGGGAGAATCCTGACGACCCTGGGCGGAGGCTATTCCCTCTGTTCGACCCCGAGGATGTGGACGCTCCTCTATCTCGTCATGATGGATCTTCCCATCCTGGAGAAGCTGCCGGAGGCCTGGAGGAGTCGCTGGAAGGATGTCCTTCAGCCGGGCGATCCCGAGACCCTGCACGATCGGCCCGCACCCTATGATCCGATTCCACGAAAGCCTGAGATCGACCGGCACAACCGGCTGATGGTCGAGCGTCTGGAAGACGCGGTCTCGATGATCTGGTTATAGTGCAAGCTTCCCCGTGCGCTCCAAAGGCGTGGCCGGGTGGAGTTCAGGGCTTTCAACCAAAAGATGTCGATCCGGTTCGCGAGCAACCTGGTCAATGGTGGAGGCTAAGCGCTCTCGCGGCAGGCTGCCGACGAAGAAAGGGTATGGAGGGGACATTCGAAATCGATTCTTGCCGTCGGTCGAGAGATCGACTATTGCGAGGCGAAAGACCATTTCGAGGTGTCGCCGGACTCAAATCCGTCGGAGAAAACTCCGGGGGCATCCCATTCGAGGATCTGGGATTCGCCGTTTCCTCCAGTCAGCACCGGATTGTTCTCCCCTCCGACCGCCAGCGCTTCGATGTCCCGGTAGTGTGCCGAATAGCTTTTCACCTCGGTGTCCGTCAGGAGATCCCATTTCCGGAGGATCCCGGGATAATCCAGTGCGATGAATGCATGACGCCCATCCGCGGCATAGGCCAGCACATTGGAGGGACGCGATCCCCCGGCGATTTTCCGGGCGGAGATTTCGGTTCCTGTGTCGGGATTCCATTCCACGATCCAGTAGGAGGACCCACTCAAACGCTGGGTCAGAACCTGGGCGCCATCGGGAGAAAAAGCCGCAGGGTTGTATGGGTACCCCGTCGGGTAACTGCGGATCAGCAGGCCGTCGCTTCGATTCCAGACGCTGACGCTCCGGCTTTGAGACGCCGTCAGGACCCGGGTTCCATCAGGTGAAAAGGCAACCAGATCAATCGTGTCGGTCTCGTTGAGCACGGGACCTGCGGCGCCCGAAGAGACATTGTAGATTCGCGCCGTGTTGTCGGCCGAGCCGCTGACGAGCCATGTACCGTCGGGGGATACCGCAACGGAAAGGGCTGTGTCCGTATGATCGCTCAACTCATGGAGGAGTGAGCCATCCTGACCGGAGTGGATGCGGACCTTTCGATCATAGGAGGCCGTGGCGATGATTGTTGCGTCACTTGAGCAGGAGACCGAGGTGATATTGTCGTGATGTCCAGTGAACAGCTGCAAGACATTCCCGGTTTCGAGGTCCCAGAGTTTCGCATTCTTCCCGTCGGCGCTGACGGCCGCTCCTGCCTCCGCACAGATCGCCACGGACGGTTGTCCG
This sequence comes from Thermoanaerobaculales bacterium, assembly GCA_024763555.1. Classification (GTDB taxonomy): domain Bacteria; phylum Acidobacteriota; class Thermoanaerobaculia; order Thermoanaerobaculales; family Sulfomarinibacteraceae; genus JANTFG01. The sequence continues at coordinate 6,076 of JANTFG010000033.1, read as the reverse complement.
ATATCAAGAACGCTCTCCTGTTCATTATCACGAAGCCTGGGATCCGGTCGATCGGCGTCGTAGACCCTGGCGCCGTACCAGTTTGCGGTCACGATCCTGCTTCCGTCAGGTGACAGGGAAGCCAGCCTCGAATTACCGAAACGCGAGATCTCCGCACCCGTGGAGAGCGAGTAGACCCGAAGGTTGTCGTCTTGAGAACCAGTCGCCACTTTCGAATCGTCCGCCGAAATCGCGACATCATCCACCGGCCAACCGTCGCCTGAAAAACGCCGGATCTCGGCGCCGGTCGCCGCATTGAACAGGGGGGCATACTTGGCGCTCGTTGATGCCGCAACCACCATGCTTCCATCCGAGGAATAGGCAACTCTGGAGGCCGACTCATAGCTGATCGACCGCAACAGGCTTCCGTTCGACGGGCTGAAAAAGCTCAGGCTGCCCGCTACCGCGGCGACAAACTCGTCAGCCGTCGGGTGCCAGTCAAGGTCATGAACTCGTCCACCAGCTGAGATCGTTCGCACGACAGTCGCACTGGAGATACTCCATACATCGACCCAATAGGAGAAGCCATCCCTGACCGCGACGAGCGCCTGTGAGCCATCGGGAGACAAGCTCGTAGCCTCGACATCCGCACTCTCCGTCAGTGTCTTGAGCAGGGCGCCGCTTGAGACATTCCATACCCGGGCGGTGCCGTCGTAGGATCCCGTCAACAGAAGGGTCGAATCGTCGGAAAACTCCATTGAAGCGATGTTTCCGGTGTGACCGCTGAGGGTGTGAGCAATCGCTCCCGTCGCGGCATTCCAAATGATTGCAAGATCGTCCCGGGCGCCCGTCGCAATCCAGTTTCCATCGGCTGAATAGGCCACGGTCGTGAGTCCATCACTGTGACCCTCAAGGACCTGATGTGGGAGTGATGCCTGGCTGTCGTAATAGACGAGCCTGCTTGTTTGCCTGACGACGGCACCCGTGCCCTCCTCGTAGCTGGTGGTGGATCCGGCGTAGAGATGTCGTCCGTCCGGCATGAAGACAACCGCCTCCAGGCCCTCTTCGATGTCGTAGGAGGGATGAACGGTGGACTCACACCACAGCTCATTTCCTGTTGCCGAGTCAAAAACCAGCAGTCCGCGATCGTTGTAATTGGCGGGAGTGCCGACGACGAGGGTCGTTCCGTCCGGGGAGTAGGAAAGGGATACGCCGATTTCCGTCATGTCCATCGACCGCAGTTCCGCACCGCTCGCCACCTCCCAGATTGTGCCTCCCGGGTCTCCCGCCGTCGCGACCTCGGTCCCGTCGGGCGAAAACGCGAGCTCCCGGCAATCATCTTGATTGAAGCTGCGAATTTCGGTTGCCGTGGAAGTGGAAAAGAGGCGGGCATCGGTGTCGGTGCAGACGGCGAAATCGTTCCCATCCGGGGAGATGTCTACAGCCCTGAGTTCCCGGGAGGAAGGGACATCTTTCAGCAGGCTTCCACTCGCCGTTTCCCAGATGCCGATCTGCCCGTCGGAGCTGCCCCGGTCGCCGACGGCGATGAAGAAACTGCCGTCGCTGGAGTAGGCGACATCGTTGAGGAAATCGGCAGACGGCAGGACGAACTGTCTGGATATGCTGCCGTCCAGGACCTTCCACTCGACGATGAATCCATCCGTAGACTGTCTTCCGGCTGACAGGAGGTACTGCCCGTCCGGGGAGAAGGCAACGCCCATCCATTCGCAGTCGTCCATCGCCGGCAGGAAATGGACAGCGTTCGTGGCCGCCTCTCGGATCTCAATGAAAGAGGCGCCTCTGGCAACCGCAATGAGCTGTCCATCAGGCGAAACCGCCAGGCGGTGGATGGGCGGCGCTCCGAGTACGCCGTCCGGGAGATAGTTGGTGGCCGAAAGAGGGGCGGAGAATAGAAGTACCGTCGCGAAAGGAATAAAACCCAGGATTCTCTTCATCATCTGACCTCCGATGGCGATTGCCCTTTACCGAAATTCAATGTAGCGAGGAAGACTGACAAATGACTGACACTCGAAAAGACCGGGTGTTCGCGTATTGTGTGGAAGACGGTGAGTGCGGATGCGTGGTGGTCGCGAAAGGACCTGCACGAACCGGGTTGCTCAAGTATGGAAGAGCTGAGGAGTCAGGTGTTTCCTGATCAAAGCCAGCCTCAAGCCCTTCAATAAGGGCAGGAGAGCCCTGGGGAGAAATGCGGGCTGAAAGCCGGGCCGAGGCCTATTCCTGTGCGTGCTCGATGCCGGTTTTCATGATCTCGGAGACGTGGGTGTCCTTGAGGCGGTAGTAGACCATTCTCCCGTCCCGCCGCGCGGCTACAATGTTGCGGTCGCGAAGCAGGCGCAGCTGATGGCTGACGGCTGAGACCGAGAGCCCGGCAAGGACGGCGAGATCGCAGACGCAGAGTTCTTCCCTGATCGAGAGTGCGTGGATGATCTTCAGCCTCGTCGGATCCCCGAAGGTCGCGAAGAGCCGGCTGAGGCGGTCGATCAACTCCTCCGGCAGAGTACGCTCCTGCACGAAAGCCACAGCCTCGGGGTCGATCTCGTTGATGGAACATACGGGCGCTGAGAAAAGATCGTTATTCATGGCCATATTCTTGCAGATTTGAGTGATTCGATCAACTGTTTTTGTGTCTGAGGGAATTGCGCTGTGGGTTGGTTTGAGGCGAAGCGTCCCCGTGAGTACGCTCGCTTCACGGCCTGCCCGTGCGAGCGGAAGGCGGGATGGGGAGTTCTTCAGGAGGAAAGTCTTTGCGATGTCACGGCACTTCAGTGCTCGTCGGCGTCCCAGGTGGCCATCCTGTGATGTATAATTGACGGAGTTGTTCAGGCAACGGGGAGGCTGTTATGCAGGGATCAGATCTTCGTGCTTTGGGGTCCCGGGTCTTTGTGTTGATGCGGATCGCGGGAATCCTGATCATCCTGGCTCATGCCGCGGGCACTGAAGCGCAGACCCCGAATTGCACGGTCAACTGGATTACGAACGGTGACGGCGCCTGGTCGAACGGACAGAACTGGGATGGCGGGGATCCGCCCCAGTCCACCGATGTCGTCTGTATCCAGCTTGCTGGGGACTATACCGTCACCGTGGCGGCAGATGTGACGGTGCAGGAACTCTACCTCGGGGTCATGAACAAACAGGGTATTCAGGCTCGTCAGCAGGGTACACAGGCCCTTCAGGCCCAGTCCTCTTTCTCCATCGGAGTGCAGACCACCCTCCAGGTTGCTGAGAGCGGCTATCTCCAGTTGACGACGGATTCGGCCGTCTGGGGACAGGCGGGGGCCCTGATGCAGAATTTCGGAATGATCGGGATGAATGGAGGGCAGATCGCTCTGGACACCGAAAACTACGGTGAGTTCCGTTTCGTCGGGACCTGTTCCGTCGCGAGTGGATTCGCCAATCAGAGCGGTTCAGTCCTTCGCACTTTTGATTCCAGCTCTGCGGCCGCTCTGAGCTTTCAGCAGGGTATGCTTAACTACGGAACGATTTACCTGATCGGATCGGATAATCTCTCGATAACGGCCGGGCCCGGCACACAGCTCAAGAATGAGCCCGGCGGCTGGATCCGGGCGGGACAGTCCGTCAAGGAAAGGGTGCCGAGGGCGGGAGTTGCTCCACCTTCGATCATCGGCGAGTTTCTCAATGAGGGAACGCTCTGGGTGGGTGACAACGGCGTTCGACTTCTTGGAGATGGCGTGTCGAGTTCGAATGCCGTCGGCGCGGTGATCCAGCTCCTCTATGGGAATGTGGAACTGGATCTCACCGGAAACACGGCAAAGGCGGCCTCTTCCTTCACGAATCTCGGGAGTATTGATATCGGCGCGGGGATGAGCTTTGATGTTTCGACGGCTTCGGGGAAGAGCGGGACGCGTGCGGCCTCCTCCTTCACCAACATGGGCTCGATCGACATCGGGGCCGGGGGCGGCTTCAGTATCTCGCAGAGTTTCAAGGACGGCAGGGCGGCGTCTTCATTTACAAATCTGGGTTCCATCGACATCAGCTCCGGCGGGACATTCCTCTGCGAAGGCGCATCTTTCGCCAACGAGCAGAATACCAGGGGTACTGAGGGAGTCATCTCCGGGCTGGGTACCCTGGATTTGAGTGGTGCCTCTTCGGTATATAACAACGCCGGCATCGAGCCGGGGACCTCCACGACGCGGGGCCAGCTGAGTTACTTCGGCGACCTGCCGCAGGGCTCTTCGGCCAGTCTTCGTTTTGATCTCGGAGGGACGGCGCCGGGCAGTTTCGATGTCCTGAAGATCTCGAATGCTCTCCAGAAAGTGGGGGCTCTGGAACTGTATCTTGTAGACGGTTTCACACCGGTCGAAGGGGATAGCTTCGAGATCATGACCTACCAGGGAGCGGAGGGATTTTACGCCGACACGGCCCTGTTTCCGAGTCTCGGAGGTGGTCTGGGATGGGAGCTTTCCGAGAGTCAGAGCCGGACGGAGGCTCAGGTCGTGTGTACCGATGGAAGCAATCTCAGGATCCTCGATGTCAGTGAAGACAAAGACCCCGTCAGTGTGAATTCCGTCCTGACTTTCGCAGTGACTGTGGATGCGGTGGTCGGGGACACCGGTGTTTCGCTGGATGTCGATCTTGGCTCAGACCTGGTTCTGGACCAGGTGGATGTGGGAGATTGCGCCATGTCCGGCTCGGTGCTGCACTGCGACCTCGTGGAGCTTGCCAGTTATGAGCAGCAGGAGATTATTTTCAGTGTTGTTCCGATCACCAGCGGCGATCTGAACGTGCCCTTTAGGCTCAGTGGAGACTTCTGTGACACCTCCCCCGCAGACAACAGCTGGGACGCCCTCGTTCATGCGATTTCGGCGCAGCCATGTGATGCCGATGATAACGGCATGGTCGATCAGAACGATCTCCCGGTCGCGGTCGGCCAATTTTACGGAACGACCGCGCCCGGCAATCCGGACTGCAGCGATGACGGAGAGTTGGACGCGATGGATCTCGCCCTGATTCTGATCGATGCGGGAAGCTGATCTGGAAAGATGGGCCGAGGTGGGCGATTTCCCAGGCAGTTTTTCCGGGCGAGACCAGGGGTCGGGGGGCAGATTTCGAAGCTCCTGTTTTCAGCTCCGGAGAGCTGTGTGATTTTGCGAGTTCTCAATTTTTTGCTGTCGGGGAATAGTCTCCGGTGTTCCTGAGTTAAGCTCTTCAGGGGAGGATTTATGGATTATCCAGTCTGGGATATCGGCATGGGCGGCGGTTTGTTGATGGCCTTGATCGCCATTCCGCACGTTATCGTTTCACATTTTGCCGTCGGTGGAGGTCTGCTGATCGCAGTCACCGAGACCCTTGGCGTCCGGAGGCAGGATCCCGAGATGAGAGAACTCGCCCGGCGTTCCTCGCTGGTGCTTGTTCTGATCTCGACAGTCTTCGGTGCGATCTCCGGCGTCGGGATCTGGGTCGTCGCGGGACTGATCTCTCCCGGGGCGATTTCAGCGCTCATTCACAACTATGTGTGGGGATGGGCGATGGAATGGGTCTTTTTCATTCTGGAAATCGTCGCAGCGCTGGTCTACTACTCGACCTGGGGGAAGATTTCGAAGGGCACCCACATGATGGTGGGATGGCTCTACTTCGTCGGCGCCTACATGTCGCTGGTTATCATCAACGGCATCATCACCTTCCAGTTGACTCCGGGTGGATGGCTTCAGGATCACGAATTCTGGACGGGTTTTTTCAACCCGAGCTATCTCCCGTCGACCCTGCTGAGGACGGGAATCGCGATTCTGATGGCCACGGTCTTCATGGTGTTCTCGCTGCCGAAGAAATCCGGCGAGCTACGGAATCGGCTGACCCGCTATCTGGGCTGGTGGCTTCTGGCGGGCACACTGATCTCCTACGCGGGCTACCGCTGGTGGGAGTCCGTGTTACCCGAAAATGTGCTCCACCTCTTCCGGGGCGCCGATGCCCTGATTCCCTCTCTGGCGATGACCCGGCATCTCTGCCTCTGGGCGCTGGCCCTCAGCCTTTTCCTGGGTCTGGTTCTGATGCTCGCGTTGCCGCGCGGTATGCGAAGAATCCCGGCCATCATCCTGGCTCTCGCCGCATTCACCTTCTT